>NZ_PSWE01000027.1:0-50241 GCF_002932195.1 Rathayibacter sp. AY1C4
GTCGCTCCGCTGGCCTTCGCCGTGATCGAGGCGCGGGAGCCGGCTCCGGAGCCGGGGGATCGGGCGTCGGCTCCTGGGTCGGCTCGGGCGCACTGGTCGGCCGGGGAGCTGCGGGAGGCGCGGGGCGCGGGGGAGGAGCGAATCCGCTGCCCGGCTCCGGGACGAGCGGCTCGCGCGCCTCGATCACGGCGAAGGCCAGCGGAGCGACCGCGGCTCCCGAGGCGAGAGCGCTCCGGAGCTGCTCGACCGCGTCGGTCAGCACCGCCCGCCGGGACGTCGATCCGCGACCGGAGGCGAGGGTCGACGTGGCGAGGCCGAGCACGCGCTCGGCCAGCGCCGTCCGCTGCTCCCCGGCCGCGGTCGTCGCGGTGGTGATGGCGTCGGCCGAGACTCCCTCGAGCGCTGCGTTCAGGGATCCGATCGCCACCAGCAGATCGGTGCGGGCCGCGCCCGCGACGGTGCCGTCGGTCGCGGTGAGGAGCGCGAGCGAGTCGTTCCGCAGCGCGAGGCCGGCCTCGCGCGCGGCGGTGTAGGCCGGAGGCGCGGCGACGTCGATGGACGTCTCGCGGAGAGTCGGGGTCGCCTGCGTGCCCTCCGCGGAGGGCGTGCATCCGGTGAGCGCGCCGGCGGCGACGAGCAGGGCGATCGCGGCCGTGGCGCCCCGGAGGAGCGGGCGCGCACCCCCGCGCCGCTCGGCTCGCCCTCGACTCCGCATCACTGCACCCTAATCGGGGGACGGCCGCCGTGGGCGCCGGTCAGCGGGGCGGTTCGCGCATCCGAGACCCGGGTCGGCCGCACCTCCGGGCCGCACCGGCGGCGCTCGACCGGTGGGAAGGGGGGCCGGCGCACGCCCGTCGAGGGCGGGGGACGGCGCGCGCGGAACGGCGGGGCGCCCGCCGCCGCGCCGCCTAGCATGGGGCGGGTGACCGACCAGCAGGAGCCTCCCGTCCGCCTCCGCCCCGAGATCCTGGCGCTCCCCGCCTACAAGCAGGGCCGCGCGGCCGCCGCCGACGCCTTCAAGCTCTCCTCCAACGAGAACCCGTTCGACCCGCTGCCCTCCGTGCTCGCGCGGGTCCGCGAGGTGGACGACTTCAACCGGTACCCGGACGCGGCGGCGACCGCCCTGCGCACAGCGCTCGCCGCGGAGTACGGCGTCCCGATCGAGGAGGTGATCGTCGGAGCCGGCTCCGTCGCGGTCATCGCCCAGCTCATCACCGCGGCGGCGGGCCCGGGCGACGAGGTCGTCTACGCCTGGCGCTCGTTCGAGGCGTACCCCTCGCTCGTCACGACCGCGGGCGCCACCAGCGTGCGCGTGCCGCTCCGCGCCGACGACACCCACGACCTCGACGCCATGGCGCAGGCCGTCACCGAGCGCACCCGCCTGCTGATCGTCTGCAGCCCCAACAACCCCACCGGCACCGTCGCCACCGCCGACGACGTCGAGGCGCTCCTCGAGCGCGTCCCGGGAGACGTCCTCGTACTCCTCGACGAGGCGTACGCCGAGTTCGTCGACGACGAGCGGGCCGTGGACGGCACCCGCCTGCTCGGCCGCTACCCCAACCTCGTGATCGCTCGCACCTTCTCCAAGGCGTACGGCCTCGCCGGCCTCCGCGTCGGCTACGCGATCGGCCACGCGCGGATCCTCGACGCCGCCCGCTCCACCGCCATCCCGCTCTCGGTCACCCGGTTCGCCGAGACCGCGGCGGTCGCCTCCCTCGAGCACCGCGAGGAGCTCCTCGAGCGCGTCCACCGCATCACCCGCCTCCGCGACGACCTCTGGCGGGCGCTGCTCGATCAGGGCTGGACGATCCCGGAGTCGCAGGCGAACTTCCTCTGGTTCGACACCCGCGAGGACACGGCGCGGGCCGCCGAGGTCTTCGAGCGCGCGGGAGTCGTGGTCCGCGCGTTCCCGCCGGAGGGGATCCGCGTCTCCGTCGGCGAGGCGCGCTCTGTCGACAAGCTCCTCAGCGCGGCGGCCGAGATTGTGGCTTCCCTCCCCGAGGGCCACCCCGCGAGACGGATAGGTTAGTCGGGTGGTAGCCACCAGCACGGAGTCGCCGACTGTCCAGTTCCTCTCCGCGGACGGGCGGTTCTCGCCGACCCCCGCGGCCGAGCAGTACGCCTCCTACCTCGACGGGGTGGACGAGGCGCAGCACCGCTCCTTCTACCGCGAGATGGCGGTGGTCCGCCGCTTCGACACCGAGGCCGCGAACCTGCAGCGCCAGGGCCAGCTCGGACTGTGGGTCCCGAGCCACGGCCAGGAGGCGGCGCAGGTCGGCTCCGCGTTCGCGATGCGCCCGCAGGACCACGTGTTCCCCTCCTACCGCGAGCACGTCGTCGGCAAGATCCGCGGCATCGACCTGCTCGGCGTCCTCGCGCTCCTGCGCGGCACGACGCACGGGGGCTGGGACCCGACCGACCCGACGAACGGGAACTTCCACCTCTACACGCTGGTGCTCGGCTCGCAGGCCCTGCACGCGACCGGCTACGCGATGGGCCTCACCTTCGACGGAGCGACCGGCACGGGCGACCCCGAGAAGGACGCGGCCGTCGTCGTCTACTTCGGCGACGGCGCCTCCAGCCAGGGCGACGTCAGCGAGGCGATGGTCTTCGCCGCGAGCTACCAGGCTCCCGAGGTCTTCTTCCTCCAGAACAACCACTACGCGATCTCGGTCCCCGTGGCCACGCAGTCGCGCAGCCCCCTCTACCTCCGCTCCTCCGGCTTCGGCATCCCCGGCGTGCAGATCGACGGCAACGACGTGCTCGCGAGCTACGCGGTCACCGCCAAGCACCTGCAGGACGCGCGCTCCGGCGGCGGTCCCCAGTTCATCGAGGCGCTGACCTACCGGATCGGCGCGCACACCTCGAGCGACGACCCGACGAAGTACCGCACCGACGACGAGCTCGCCTCGTGGGTCGCGAAGGATCCGATCACCCGCTTCGCCGCGTTCCTGCGGAGCGAGGGCGTGGAGCAGTCCTTCTTCGACGAGGTCGACGAGGAGGCGAAGGACTTCGCGTCCGACATCCGCCGCCGCCTCCTCGCCCTCGAGGTCCCACCCACGGGCGTCATGTTCGACCACGTCTACTCGGAGCCGCACGTGCTCGTCGAGGAGCAGAAGGCGTGGCTGCAGCGCTACGAAGAATCGTTCGGAGGCGAGTGATGACGATCGACACCAGCACGACGGCCGCGCAGCCGCCCCTCACCGGGTCGCAGCTCGAGTCCATGTCCATGGCCAAGGCGCTCAACGCCGGCCTCCGCCGAGCGATGACGCAGGACGACCGCGTCCTCCTGATGGGCGAGGACATCGGCCCCCTGGGCGGCGTCTTCCGCATCACCGAGGGCCTGCACGCCGAGTTCGGGGCGAAGCGCGTGCTCGACACGCCGCTCGCCGAGTCCGGCATCGTCGGCACTGCGATCGGGCTCGCGATGCGCGGCTTCCGCCCGGTCTGCGAGATCCAGTTCGACGGGTTCATCTACCCGGCGTTCGACCAGATCACCTCGCAGCTGGCCAAGATGACCAACCGCCACGAGGGCGCGATCACCATGCCCGTCGTCATCCGCGTGCCCTACGGCGGGCACATCGGAGCGGTCGAGCACCACCAGGAGAGCAACGAGGCGTACTTCGCGCACACCGCGGGCCTGCGCGCGGTCAGCCCGTCGACTCCCAACGACGCCTACTGGATGATCCAGGAGGCCATCGCCTCGGACGACCCCGTCATGTTCTTCGAGCCCAAGAGCCGCTACTGGCCCAAGGGCGACGTCGACCTCAGCGGGTCCGCCGCGCCGCTGCACGCCAGCCGCGTCGTCCGCCAGGGCACCGAGGTCACGCTGGTCGGCTGGGGCCCGATGGTCGCCGTCCTCCTCCAGGCCGCCGAGCTCGCGGGCGAGGAGGGCACGAGCGTCGAGGTCGTCGACCTGCGCTCGCTCTCCCCGATCGACTGGGAGCCGCTGCTCGCGTCTGTCCGCAGGACCGGCCGGCTCGTCGTCGCGCAGGAGGCGTCCGCGAACGTGAGCCTCGGCTCCGAGATCGCGGCGACCGTCACCGAGCGCGCCTTCTTCTCGCTGGAGGCGCCGGTCCTCCGGGTCGCCGGCTTCGACACCCCCTTCCCGCCCGCCAAGGTCGAGAAGCTCTTCCTCCCCGACGTCGACCGCGTGCTCGAGGCCGTCGACCGCTCGCTCGCGTACTGACGCGCGCGACATCCGCCCGCACGAGCCCACAGGAGTCCCCCCGATGACAGAGCAGTTCCTCCTCCCCGACGTCGGCGAGGGTCTCACCGAGGCCGAGATCGTGGCCTGGAAGGTCAAGGTCGGCGACGAGGTGGCCGTCAACCAGGTCCTCGTCGAGATCGAGACCGCCAAGTCGCTCGTCGAGCTCCCCTCGCCGTTCAGCGGCACCGTGGTCGACGTGCTCGTTGACGAGGGCCAGACGGTCGACGTCGGCACCGCGATCATCACCGTCCAGGCCGGAGCCGGCTCGATCGGCTCCGAGGTGCCCGCGATCCCGGCCCGCCTCCGTGCCGGCCGCCGCCGCGCTCCCCGTCATCGCGAAGCCGCCGATCCGCAAGCTCGCGAAGGACCTCGACGTCGACCTCCTCGAGGTGCAGGCCACCGGCCTCGCCGGCGAGGTCACCCGCGACGACGTCATCCGCCACGCCTCCCAGGCCAGCGTCTTCCGCAACATCCAGACCCCCGCCTGGGGCGACGACCGCGAGGAGCGCATCCCCGTGCGCGGCGTCCGCAAGGCGATCGCCGCCGCGATGTCGACGAGCGCGTTCACCGCGCCCCACGTCAGCGTCTTCGTCGACGTCGACGCGACCCGCACCATGGAGTTCGTCAAGCGCCTCAAGAACTCGCCCGACTTCGCCGGCGTCAAGGTCTCGCCGCTGCTCATCATGGCCAAGGCCATCATCTGGGCCGTTCGCCGCAACCCCACCGTCAACTCCGCCTGGACCGACACCGAGATCGTCGTCCGCCACTACGTCAACCTCGGCATCGCTGCGGCCACCCCGCGCGGACTGCTCGTCCCCAACGTCAAGGACGCCCAGTCGATGAGCCTCCTCGAACTGGCCCAGGCCCTCGAGAAGCTCACCCTCGACGCCCGCGACGGCAAGACCACCGCCGCCGACATGCAGAACGGCACCATCACCATCACCAACATCGGCGTCTTCGGGATGGACACGGGCACACCGATCCTCAACCCCGGCGAAGTCGCGATCATCGCCCTCGGCACGATCAAGCAGAAGCCCTGGGTCGTCGACGGCGAGGTCCGCCCCCGCTTCGTCACCACGGTCGGCGGCTCCTTCGACCACCGCGTCGTCGACGGCGACGTGGTCAGCCGCTTCGTCGCCGACGTCGCCAGCGTGCTGGAGGAACCGGCGCTGCTCTTGGATTGAGCGGATTCCTACTCCGTCGTCATCCGCTCCGCGGTCGGCTTTCCGAGGGGCGCGTTTCGTGGAGCGGGGAGCGTGCCGCTACGGCGAATCGCTGGAACGCGATTCGGCGGTGAGCTCGGCGGTGCTCGATCGAGCGGATTCGTCCTTCGTCGTCATCCGCTCCGCGGTCGGCTGTCCGAGGTGGGGCGTTTCGTGGAGCGGGGAGCGTACCGCTACGGCGAATCGCTGGAACGCGATTCGGCGGTCAGCTCGGCCCTGCGGGCGAGCGTGCGCTGACGTGGCTCGGCCCTGCGGGCGAGCGTGCACGGATGCGGCTCGGCCCTTCGCTGTCGAGGGAGAGCGGGTGGTCTCCGCTGAGGGTGCGGGGCACGGGCCGCGGCTGCGCCGGCGGGAGCGGGAGAGCGGGGGAACGGCAGCGGTCAGCGGGGGGCGACCGCGAAGGAGTGCAGGGCGAGGGAGTCGCTCAGGCGGGCGGCGACGCGGGCGCCGCGGACGCTGGTGCCCTGGGGGTCCAGCGGCGGGCTGACGACGGCGGCGCCGAGGCGGCCGGGAGCGGAGAGGACGAGGGCGCCCGAGACGCTCGACTTGGCGGGGACGCCGACCGCGCGCATCCAGCGGCCCGAGCCGTCGTAGACGCCGCACGTCGCCATGACCGCGACCACGTCGCGCGCGACCGAGGCCGGCACGACCCGCTCGCCGGTCCCCGGGTGCACGCCGCCGAACGCGAGCGTCGCGCCCATCGCGGCCAGGTCGCGGACGTCGACCAGCACGGCGCACGCCCGGGCGTACGCGGAGACGGCGTCGTCGGCGCTGCGGTGCAGGGTGCCCTCCGCGCGCATCAGGTGCGCGAGGGCGTGGTTCCGGTCGCCGAGCAGGTGCTCGTCGGCGGCGACGCTCTCGTCGACGGAGAGCGGGCGGCCGGCGAAGGCGGAGAGGCCGCGGAGGATCCGCTCGCTCCGGCCGTCGGCGTCGCCGCCGTCGACCAGGGCGGCGGTCAGCAGCGCTCCCGCGTTGACCATCGGGTTCGGCGGGCGCCCGGTGCCGCTCTCGAGCTTGAGGGCGTCGAAGGCCTCGCCGGTGGGCTCGATGCCGACGCGGTCGAGCGCGTCACCGCCGGTGTCGAGGAGCGCGAGCGCGAACAGGAACGGCTTGACGGCCGACTGGATGCTGAACCGCGCCTCCGCGTCGGCGCTCGCGCGGACGGACCCGTCGGGCAGGACGAGCGCGATCGCGCAGAGTCCCGGGTCGGCGTCCGCGAGCGCGGGGATGCTGTCGTCGACCTCGCCCCCGTCGTCCGGCAGCACCTCCCGGCGCAGCGCCTCGAGGTCGAAGGCCAGGGGATCGGGGAGGGGGCTCATCCGTCCACTCTGTCAGGGCGGGGAGCCCGTCGCGTCCCGGGCCTCAGACGAGCTCGAACTCCGCGTCCAGCGCGTCCAGCTCCGCGGCGAACGACGCGCGCAGACTCTCCTTCTCGTCGGCGGGCAGCCAGGAGGCCTCCGCTCCGGTGAGCGCCATCGCGCGCAGCTGCGCGGCGGTCGCACCGATCGGGCCGGCGGCGAGGCGGTACTCGTCGGCGAGCGTGGTCGGGAACATTCCGGGATCGTCGGAGCACGGCACGACCCGCAGTCCCGCGTCGAGCATCGCCCGGATGGACGCGCGCCGCCAGGGCCGCCAGGAGCGGCGCGAGGTCGTCGAGGCGACGGTGAACACGACGCCCTGCTCGCGGACGCGCTCGACGACGGCGGGGTCCTCGAGGACGAAGTAGCCGTGGTCGATCCGGTCGCAGCCCAGCAGATCGAGGCAGGTCGTCGTGTTGGCCGCGGTCGGGGCGTGCTCGGAGGAGTGGGCGGTCCGGCCCAGGCCGGCCTCCGCGGCGAGGCGGTAGGCGTCGGCGAAGCGCTCGGGCGGACCCGCCGTCTCGAGGTTGTCGAGCCCGATCCCCGCCACGTACTGGTGGGGGTGGCGGACGACCTCGCGGACCAGCTCGAGCGCCTCCTCCCCGCTGCGGCCCGCGGCCTGAGCCGAGACGGTTGCCGACGGGGCCCGCGGGACCGCGCGGCTCCGGGAGGCCGGACGCGGTCCCGCGGGTCGGACGTCGCTACGCCGTGAGCGCGACCGCCGTCCACGAGACGGGCGGGAGGGTCAGCGTCAGCACGCCGTCCTCGAGCGTCGCCGGGGCCTCGCGCAGGCGCACGCGGTTCTGGTCGTCACGCGTGTTCTTCGCGTAGGGGTCCTCGTCGAACAGGGCCACCGCCTCCGTGATGCTCGAGACTCCGAGGCCGCTGACGTCGACGGTGACCTCGATCGGCTCCGTCTGCGACCGGTTCACCAGGAAGACGGCCGCGCGGCCCTCGTCGACGGTGGCGACGGAGTCGATGAGCGGAGCGTCGCCGTGGCGGGCGGTCGAGTAGGTCCCCGCGTCGATCCGGGGGCGCAGCACCGAGCCGGAGGCCAGACGCGCGGTGGTCGAGAACGGGAAGAACGTGGTCTGGCGCCACGCGGCTCCGCCCGGCTCGGTCATGATCGGCGCGATCACGTTGACGAGCTGCGCGAGGGAGGCGGAGGTGACCCGGTCGGAGTTCTTCAGCAGCGTGATCATCAGGTTGCCGAGGACGACGGCGTCGGCGACGGAGTAGACGTCCTCGAGCAGGCGCGGGGCGTAGGCCCACTCGCGGGTGCTCTGGTCGCCCTCGGCGTCGGCCTTCTCCTTGGCCTGCCACTCCTCGAGGTACCAGACGTTCCACTCGTCGAAGGAGAGCTTGATGTCCTTCGTCTTCTTGAGCTTGAACTTCACGTGGTCCACGGTCGCCGCGACGGTGGCGATGAAGTACTCCATGTCGAGGGAGGAGGCGAGGAAGGAGCCGAGGTCTCCGTCGTACTCCTGGTAGTAGGCGTGGCACGAGACGTACTCGACGTCGTCGTACGCGTGCTCGAGGACCACGCGCTCCCACTCGCCGAAGGTCGGCATCGACGAGCTCGACGAGCCGCAGACGACCAGCTCGAGCGAGGGGTCGGCGATCTTGAGGGCCTTGGCGGTGCGGGAGGCGAGCTTGCCGTAGTCGTCGGCGCTCATGTGGCCGACCTGCCAGGGACCGTCCATCTCGTTCCCGAGGCACCACATGCGGATGTCGTAGGGCTCGGTCCCGCCGTTGGCGATGCGCTGGTCGGCGAGAGCGGTGCCGGCCGGTCCGTTGGCGTACTCGAGGACGTCGAGCGCCTCGAGGACGCCGCGGGTGCCGAGGTTGACGGCGTACATGATCTCGCTGCCGGTCAGCTCCGCCCACTTCGCGAAGTCGTCCAGCCCGACCTCGTTGGTCTCGAGCGAGTGCCAGGCCAGGTCGCGGCGGCGGGGGCGCTCGGAGCGCGGGCCGACGCCGTCCTCCCAGCGGTAGCCCGAGACGAAGTTGCCGCCGGGGTAGCGGATCGTCGTGGTGCCCAGCTCCTTGACCAGCTCGACCACGTCGAGGCGGAAGCCGTCCTCGTTCGAGGCGGGGTGGCCGGGCTCGTAGATGCCGTCGTACACGCAGCGGCCGAGGTGCTCGACGAACGAGCCGAAGAGGCGCGGAGTGACGGGTGCGACGACCGCGGCGGGGTCGAGGCTGATGCGCGCGGTGGCGGCGGTGGCGTCGGTCATGAGGGCCTTTCGGGCTTCGGGCTCCCGCAGCGGGCTCGGCGGCGAGCGGTCTTTCTAACGTTGTACACGATGGTCCGCCCCGCCTCCGCTGCTGTCAAGAGCGGCACGGGGCCCACCCGCCTCGCTGCGTGCCGCTGCCGAGGTCGGCCGACCTCCTCGCGCGTCGGCCCTCCCCGCCGCCGCTCAGCGCACCTGTGCTCGACTGGGCGGGTGCCCTCCTCCGATGCCGTCACCGACGCCTGCTCCGAGCTCGCCGACCGCGCCGACGCCCTCGCGGCGTCGCATCCCCGCCCGCGCGCGTTCCTCGCGGCCGTCGCGAAGGACGTCGCCGGCATCCGCAGCGCCCCGCTCGGCGCCCTCGACCTGGCGCACGGCGGCCGCAACCGGGTCCGGGGGAAGGGCTTCCGCCGCCCCTACGACGACGGCACCCGCGGCCAGGCCCGCCACTTCGCCGGCGTCGCGGGCGCCACGCTGTACCTCGGCGGCCCGCTCGCGCACCTGTTCCTCCGCACCGTCGGCGGCGACGTCCGCGGCTCGGCCGACGACCGGCTGACGACGCGGGCCGTGGAGTGGAGCCGGCTCCTCCGCCGCGGCGAGCTGGCCGTCGCGGACGCGGGCGCGTGGATCCGCCGCGAGATCTGCGGCAGCGGGACCTGCGCCTAGGCCCCGGCCGACGCCCGGCCGACCGACGGGTCCTCCGCGATCGGACGGCCCGCGGTCGACTCCCGGGCGACCACGGTGAACGCCGCCTCGTGGAGCGTCCCCGGGCCGGTGCGGGTGCCCTCGATCCGGGCCTGCAGCACCTCGACCGCGGTCCGCGCGATCTCGTCGCGCCCCGAGTCCACACTGGAGAGGCTGGGGGAGGAGTAGCCCGCCTCGTCGATGTCGTCGAAGCCGATCACCGCCACCTCCTCGGGGACGCGGACCCCCGCCTCCTGGAGCGCGCGGACAGCGCCGAGCGCGAGGGTGTCGTTGAGCGCGAACACGGCGTCGAAGTCGAGCCCGGAGGCGAGCACGCGGCGCATCGCCTCGGCGCCGCCGGAGCGCCGCCACGGGCCCGAGACGCCGATCATCCGCTCGTCGTAGGCGATGCCGGCCTCGGCGAGCGCGGCGCGGTAGCCCTCGAGGCGGAGCGACGCCGAGCTGACGGCGGCGTCGGGGTGGGTCCCGAGCGCCACGATCCGGCGCCGGCCGGAGGCGAGCAGGTGCGCGGTGGCAGCGTGCGCCGCCGCCGTGTTCTGCATGGTGACGTGGTCGACCAGCCCGGTGAAGATCCGCTCGCCGAGCAGCACCAGGGGGAAGCCGACCGCGAGTGCGTCCTCGTCGGCGAGGCCCAGCGGGCTGAAGAGCAGGCCGTCGGTGAGCTGCCGGCGCTCGCTCGCCAGGACGCTCCGCTCGCGCTCGGGGTCGCCGCCGGTCTGCTCGATCAGCACCGTCAGGCCGCGCTCGTCGGCGGCGCGCATCACGCTGTCGGCGAGCTCGGCGAAGTAGGGGAGGCTCAGCTCCGGCAGGGCGAGGCCGATCACGCCGGTGCGGCCGCGGCGCAGGCTCCGCGCGGAGAGGTTGGGGCGGTAGCCCAGCTGCGCGATAGCCGCCTGCACCCGGGAGCGGGTGGCCGGGCGCACGTGCGGATAGTCGTTGATCACGTTCGAGACGGTCTTGATCGAGACGTCGGCGGCGCGGGCGACGTCGTGCAGCGTGACGGCCACGGTCCTCCCTCCGCTCGGCCCTCACGCTACCCCGGGGCTCCGCTCCGGCCTGTCGCGGATCGACGCCGGGGCGGCGTGCGGGCGGGGCGCGCCGCCGGAGCAGGACGCGCCCCGCGGCCGATCAGGTGTACCAGCTGGGCTCGGGGACGGTGTCGAGCAGGGCGAAGACGCCGACCTCGCGGCGCTTGTAGGGCAGCGGATCGTGCAGGGAGTGGGTGCGGAGGTTCCGCCAGTAGAGGTCGAGTCCGACCGAGCTCGCGGAGGCGCGGGCGCCGGTCAGCTCGAAGACGCGGGTCGCCGTCGCGAGGCCGTCCTCCACGATCCGCGCCTTGGCCGCGGCGATCCGCACGGCGATCTCGCCGCGGCGCCGAGGCGTCAGCTCCTCGCGCGGAGCGTGCAGCGCGGCCGAGAGCGCGGCCCCCGTCGCGTCGATCAGCGCCTCGTCGGCCCAGAGCCGGGACTGCAGGTCGCCGTATCCCTCGAGCACGTACCACTCGTCGCCGGCGCGCTCCTTGTCGTCGCCGCCGTACGGCCAGGCCCGGGTGCGCTCGCGGGTGTACTGCGCCGCGCGCTCGAGCGCTCCCTGCGCGATGCCGAGGTAGAACTCGGCGAAGACCTGCTGGATGACGGGCACGTTGAGGGTGTTGTAGACGAGCGGACGGTAGACCTTGTCGACGAAGCCGGCCGCGGCCGCCCACGGCACGCGGACGCCGCGGATCTCGACGGAGCCGGACTCGGTGAGGCGCTGGCCGAGGCTGTCCCAGTCGCGGCCGAAGACGATCCCCTCCTGATCGGTGGGGACGATCGCGAAGAGGTGGGTGTCCGTCCCCTCGAGCACCCCCTCGAGCACGGTCAGGTCGCTGACCACGCCGCCGGTCGAGAACGACTTGCGGCCGGTGAAGACCAGCTCGTCGCCCTCCTCCCGCACGGTGAGGTCGGAGTCGCGCGGGTTCACCGCGCCTCCGTAGAGGAGGTCCCCCTCGGTCGCGAGCTGCTCGACCGCGATGATCTGCTCAGGGGTCCCCACGAGGCGGGCCGCCCAGGCCCAGAGGTAGTGGTAGCCGAGCAGCTGGCCGATCGAGCCGTCGCCGCGCGCGACGGTGCGGACGACGCGGAGGGCGGTGGTCCACTCCTGGGCACCGCCGCCGTGCTCGGCGGGCCCGAGCAGCGTGACGAGGCCGGCCGCCTTGAGCAGGGCGACCTCGGCGAAGGGGGCGGCGCCGGCGCGGTCGCGCTCGAGGGCGTCGGTCGCGAGCACGGCGGCGACCTCCTCGGCGCGGGCGAGCCAGGCGTCGGGGGAGTCGGGCCGGGGGGCGGCCGACCAGTGCTCGGCGGCGGCGCCGATCGTCGTCGCGGCGTCGGTGCCGATGGTCGTCGGTGCGGTGGTGGTCACGGTGTCCTCGTCTCGTCGGGGGCGGTGTGCAGCGACTGTGCCAGGGGCGAGGTGCCCGGAGCGAGGCGCGTGTCGCCCCGTGTCCGCGTGTGTCGGCGGATGACCGGCGGGCGCCTCCGCACGATTTTGACAATCGTTATCAATAGCCGTTAGCGTGGGGGCACCCGCCCGGCCCCTGACCCAGATCGGCTCACCGTGAAGACCCGCCTCCTCGCCCTCACCGCCCTCCTCGGCGGCACCGCGCTCGCCCTGAGCGGCTGCTCCGGAGCGGGCAGCGCCTCCGACAGCTCCTCCGCCGCCGCCGCGGGCGGGCCCGTGAAGGTCGTCGCGTCGACGAACGTCTACGGCGACCTCGTCTCGAGCATCGGCGGCGACCTGGTCGAGGTGACCAGCATCATCGACAGCCCGGACAAGGACCCGCACGAGTACGAGGCCACCGCCCGCGACCAGCTCGCTGTGTCCGGCGCGACCCTCGTGATCGAGAACGGCGGCGGCTACGACCACTTCCTCGACACCATGATCAGCGCGGCCGGCACCGAGGCCCCCGTCATCACGGCCACCGTGATCGCCGGCCTGGAGGACGTCCACGACCACGCGGAGGAGGAGGAGTCGGAGGGCGGGCACGAGCACGCGGAGTTCAACGAGCACGTCTGGTACGACCTCTCGGTGATGAAGGAGGTCGCGGGGCGGATCGGCGACGAGCTCGCCGCGCTCGACCCCGACAACGCCTCCGCCTACTCCGCCAATCTCGCCACCCTCGACGAGGGGCTCGACGCCCTGATCGCCCGCGAGGGCGGGCTGAAGGGCACGCTCTCCGGCCGCTCCATCGCGATCACCGAGCCCGTCCCGCTGTACATGACCGATGCGCTCGGCCTGACCGACGCGACTCCCGAGGCCTTCAGCGAGGCGGTCGAGGAGGGCACCGACGTCCCCGCGACCACGCTCCAGGAGACGCTGGCGCTGTTCTCCGGCGAGGCCGTCGACGCGCTGATCTACAACGAGCAGACCGAGGGCGCGCAGACGGACGCGGTGCTCGACGCCGCGAAGGCCGCCGGGATCCCGGCCGTCCCCGTCACCGAGACGCTGCCCGAGGGCGACGACTACACCGGCTGGATGACCGCCAACCTCGACGCGATCGAGGGAGCCCTCTCCCAGTGAGCCACGACTCCCCGACCAGGCCCGTCTCCCCGGAGGCGGGCCCTTCGGCGTCCGTGCTGCGGCTGCGCGGCGCCGGCCTCCGCTTCGGCGACCGCGAGCTGTGGAGCGGCGTCGACCTCGACGTGCGCGCCGGCGAGTTCGTCGCGGTGCTCGGCGCGAACGGCTCCGGCAAGACGAGCCTCCTGCGCGCGGTGCTCGGCCAGCAGCAGCTGAGCGCGGGGGAGCTGCAGGTGCTCGGCGAGCCCGTGCACCGCGGCAACCGGCGCATCGGCTACATCCCGCAGCAGAAGCTCGCCGACGAGGGCACTCCGCTGCGCGCCCGCGATCTGCTCGGGCTCGGGATCGACGGCCACCGGTTCGGCCTGCCCCTGCCCTCCCGCTCCCGGCGCGCGGCCGTCGACGCGCTGCTCGAGGCCGTCGGCGCCACCGCCTTCGCCGACGCCCCCATCGGCAGCCTGTCCGGCGGCGAGCAGCAGCGCGTCCGCGTCGGCCAGGCGCTCGCGGGCGACCCGGCGCTCCTGCTCTGCGACGAGCCGCTGATCGCGCTCGATCTCGCCCACCAGCGGGCGGTCAGCGAGCTGATCGACCGGCACCGCCGCGAGCGGAACCTCGGCGTCCTCTTCGTCACGCACGACGTCAATCCGGTGCTCGGCATGGTGGACCGCGTGCTCTACCTCGCCGGCGGCCGGTTCCGGATCGGCACCCCCGACGAGGTCCTGCGCTCGGAGGTGCTCAGCGAGCTCTACGACGCACCCGTCGACGTGATCCGCGCCCGGGGCCGGGTCATCGTGGTCGGCGCACCCGACCACTCGCACGTGCACGAGCACGAGGAGGGGCAGTCGTGACGGACGTCTGGTCGCAGATCTTCGACTTCTCGGACTACGGAGCGCTGCTGTCGCTGCTGACGAACTCGGTGATCGCCGGCGCGGTCCTCGGAGTGGTCGGCGGGCTCATCGGCGTCTTCGTGATGTCGCGCGACATGGCCTTCGCGGTCCACGGCATCAGCGAGCTCTCGTTCGCGGGGGCGTCCGCGGGGCTGCTGCTGGGCGTCGGCGTCGTCGAGGGATCGATCGTCGGCTCGCTGATCGCGGCCGTCCTGATCGGCGTGCTCGGCTCGCGCGCCCGCGACCGCAACTCGATCATCGCGGTGCTGATGCCGTTCGGACTCGGCATCGGCATCCTCTGCCTGGCCCTCTACCCGGGCCGCAGCGCGAACAAGTTCGGCCTGCTCACGGGTCAGATCGTCGCGGTCGACGACCCGCAGCTCGGGTGGCTGATCGGCATCTCGGTGGTCGTCCTCGTCGGTCTCGCGCTGATCTGGCGCCCCCTCACCTTCGCGAGCGTCGACGCCGACGTGGCGGCCGCGCGCGGCATCCCCACCCGGGCGCTCTCGATCGCGTTCATGCTCCTGCTCGGCCTCGCTGTCGCCGTCTCGGTGCAGATCGTCGGCTCGCTGCTCGTGCTCGCGATCCTGGTGACGCCGGCGGCCGCGGCGCTGCGCCTGTCCGCCTCGCCGGTGGTCGTGCCGCTGCTGAGCGTGCTCTTCGCCGTCGGCGCGCTGGTGGGCGGGATCCTGCTCGCGCTGGGCGGATCGATCCCGATCAGCCCCTACGTGACGACGATCTCGTTCGCGATCTACGCGGTCTGCCGGATCATCGGCCGCAAGGGCATCCGGCGCTCCCGGCTGGCCGTCGGCGGGGGGCGGTAGCGTGGCCCGGGTCGTGCGGAGTGGAGGTGGTCCAGTGGTCAAGCGCAACACGTGGCAGCGCGAGGCGGTGCGCGAGGCCCTCGGGCGTCGCGAGGACTTCGTCAGCGCCCAGGGCCTGCACAGTGCGCTGCACGCCTCCGGCTCGCCGATCGGGCTCGCGACGGTCTACCGCGCGCTCTCGGACCTGGCCGTGGAGGGCGAGGCCGACTCGCTGCAGTCGCCCGAGGGCGAGAGCCTCTACCGCGCCTGCACGCCGGGGACGCACCACCACCACCTGATCTGCCGCCGCTGCGGGCTGACGGTCGAGATCGCGGCCGACGAGGTCGAGGAGTGGGCGCGCTCGGTCGCGTCGCAGAACGGATTCACGGACGCGCACCACGTCGTGGACGTCTTCGGGCTCTGCGCGGCCTGCACCGCGGAGCTCGCCGAGGCCTGACGCCGGTCCGGCCGGGAGCCCGTCCGCGGGCGACCCTGGCCCGGCGTTCGGCTCAGGCCGGGAGGAACACGCCGATCGACCGGTCCTTGACCACGGAGCCGGCGGGCAGCACCCGTCCGCTCATCGCGAGGTAGACGCCCGGCGGCAGCAGCTGCACGGCGGCCACCGCGGTGCCGAGGTTGAACGCGGCGTCGCTGTCGAGCATCCGTGCGGGCTGCATCGCGCCGGTGAGGACGACCACCCGATCGCGGACGACGCCGAGGGCCTCGGCCGTCGCGGTCATCGTGTCGGTGCCGTGGGTGAGGACGATCCGGTCCTCCTCGGCGGCGAGCACCCGCTCGCGGATGAGGGCCCGATCGGCGTCGTCGAGCTCGAGGCTGTCCTTGGCGAGGACCTCCTCGACGCGGAACTCGAGCGTGGTGAGCACCGGGGCGAGCAGGCGCGGCACCATCGGGGCGCCGATCTCGAGCTCGCCCGCGAGCGAGTACTCCTTGTCGACGGTGCCACCGGTGGTGAGGACGAGGATGCGGTCAGTCACGCGATAAGACTAGGCGCCGCCTCCGACACCGGCACGTTCGTGCGCAGTGGCCGCGCCACGGCGGCGGCGGCGGCCCGCATCGGGAACGATGGAGCGCATGACATCCTCCTCCCCGTCCCTCCTCCGCACCGGCGCCAAGGTGCTCCTCGGCTCCGCCCTCCTCTTCGCGGGGGTGAGCCACCTCACCCGCAAGCGGGAGGAGTTCCAGGCGCAGGTGCCCGAGTGGGTGCCGCTGGACAAGGACGCGGTCGTGCTCGCCTCGGGCGTGGTCGAGATCGGCCTGGGCGCCTCGCTGGTGCTCGCGCGCCGACGGGCGCCGCTGGTCGGAGCCGCGGCCGCCGCCTTCTTCACCGCGATCTTCCCGGGCAACGTCTCGCAGTGGGTGACGCGGACGAGCGCCTTCGGCCTCGACACCGACCGCAAGCGCGCCGTGCGCCTCGCGTTCCAGCCGCTGCTGGTGGCCTGGGCGCTCTGGTCGACCCGGCGTCCGCGGGGCTGATCCCACTCGGCGGGCGGCACGGAACCGGCCGCGAGCGCGTGCCGTCCGCCGCCGGCCGCGGAGGATTCCCTTCAGACGTCGTGCTGCGCCTCGGCCAGCAGCGGCGCGAGCAGCTCCTCGATCCGGCGCCGCGCCCCCTCGGCGTCACCCGCGGCGATCGCCTCGACCAGCTCGGCGTGCTGGCGGGCGTGCACGTCCTCCTCGCCGACGACGTCCTCCTCCAGCACCGACTCGAACATGCCGGTGAGGCCGTCGTAGAGCTCGACGAACAGGTCGTTGTGGGTCGCGACGACGACGGCCCGGTGCAGCGCGGTGTCCGCGGCGATCCGCTCGGCGAGCTCCGGCGCCTCCCACGAGCGGGCCCGGCGGGCCAGCAGGGCGCGGAGGGCGGCGACGTCCTCCCCGGTGCGGCGCTCGGCCGCCAGCGCGGCCGTCGCCCCGTCGATCGCGAACCGCAGCTCGAGGCCCTCCCGGCGGGCGGCGCTCGGGATGCGGCGGCGCAGCGACTCGGCGAGCTGCGAGCGCGCGGTGACGAACGTGCCGCGCCCCTGCTCCCGCCGCACGAGGCCCGCCTGCACGAGGGCCTGGACGGCCTCGCGGACGGAGTTGCGTCCGGCGCCGGTCCAGCGGGCGAGCTCGGCCTCCACCGGGATCCGCTCGCCGACGGCCCAGCGGCCGGAGCGGATCTCCTCGTGGAACAGCGCCGTGACGTGGTCGATCACGCTCTCGCGCTGGAACGGCGCCGCGGGGCTAGACTCGCCAGGATTCATCCCATCATCCTATCTCTCGGGGACTCCATGACCGCAGCACCGACGCTCCGCGCCACCGCCCTCCTGGCCCTCGCCGCCATCGCGATCACCGCGCTGAACCTCCGCACCGCCGTCACCGGCTTCAGCCCGCTGCTCGACACGATCGGCGCCGATCTCGGCTTCGGGCCCTCGCTCTACGGGGCGCTGGGGACGATCGTCACCGCCTCCTTCGCCGTCTTCGGCTTCGTCGCCGCGGCCGTCTCGCGCCGGATCGGCCTGGAGCGCACGCTCGCGATCGCGACGCTGGTGACCACACTGGGCATCGCCCTCCGCGCGCTCAGCCCGAGCCCGGTCGCTCTGGTGCTCTCGACCGTCGTCGCCTTCGCGGGCGTGGGCACCACGAACGTGCTCATCGTGCCGATCGTGAAGCGGTACTTCGCCGAGCGGATCAAGACGGTCAGCTCGCTCTACCTGGCGCTGCTGCAGGTGGGCCAGTTCGTCGCTCCGCTGGTCGCGGTGCCGCTGGCCTCGACGGCGGGGTGGCGCTGGGCGATCGGGATCTGGGCCGTGATGACGGCCGCGGCCTGCCTGCTCTGGGCGGCGCTCGCGGCCCGCGGAGGAGGCGGGGCGGCTCCGGCCGCCGCCGGCGGCCGCGTGGACGGGGCCTGGCGCACGCCGCTGCTCTGGGCGATGGTGCTGATGCTCGGGATGACCGGTCTGCACACCTACGGGATCATCACCTGGCTGCCGACGATCCTCGTCGACGCGGGCGCGGATCCGGCGCAGGGCGGTGCGCTGCTGGCGCTGTTCTCGGTGTTCGGCCTCGCCGCCGCCTTCGTGGTGCCGCCGCTGACGCTGGGGATGCGCAACCCGGTCGTGGTCGTGGTGGTGTGCTGCGCGCTGCTCGCCGTCGGATACGCCGGCCTCGTCGTCGCTCCGCTGGAGGGTGCCGTGGCGTGGGTGGTCTGCCTCGGGCTCGGCGTCAGCACGTTCCCGATGACGCTGACGCTCGTGAACGCGCGGACGCGGACGACCACCGGCTCCTCGACCCTCTCCGGCGCCACGCAGGGGCTCGGCTACGGGCTCGCCTGCCTCGGTCCGCTGCTGATCGGCGTGCTCTACGAGGCGCAGGGGGACTGGAGCGGCGCGTACGCGCTGCTGTTCGCCGGAGTGGCGGTGCTGCTGGTCAGCGGGATCGTCGCGTGCCGTCCGCGGTTCCTCGAGGACGAGGCGGCGCTCCGCCGGGCCTGAGCGGCGGCGCTCAGCGCGACGCGGCCGGAGCGAGCGCGGAGACGATCCGCCCCAGCCCGAAGCGCCAGGCGCTCTCCACATCGCCGCCGAGGGTGAAGGCGCCGGTGATCTCCATCCCGATGAACCCCGTCGCCCAGGCGGTCAGCATGCGCGCCGCCTCGAGGGCGTCCTCCTCGCCCGCCAGCTGCGCGGCGAGGTCCAGGAGGCGGGCGCTCGCCGCGTCGCGGTACTCCTGGGTGGCGACGGGCATGCCGGGAGCGGGGGCCGTCACGAGGAGGAACGCGGCCGGCCGGTCTCTGGCCGGAGCTCCTGGCCGAGCTGCGCGCGATGGGCCGCACCCTCGACGACGTGCGCGGCGTCGTGCTGACCCACGGCGACTCCGACCACGTGGGCTTCGCCGAGCGCCTGCGCCGCGATCACGGCGTGCCGGTCCACGTGCACGCCGCCGACGCCGAGCGGGCGAAGGGCGGGGCGAAGCCGAGGACCGCGACACCGCGGCTGCGCGTCCTGCCGCTCCTCGGCTTCGCGGCCTACGCGCTGCGGAAGGGCATCGCGAAGGTCCCGCCGCTCACCGAGGTCGTCGAGGTGCACGACGGGCAGACGCTCGACCTGCCGGGCGCTCCCCGCGTGATCGCGCTCCCGGGTCACTCCCCGGGGAGCATCGCCGTGCACGTGCCGCTGGCCGACGCGGTCTTCGTCGGCGACGGGCTGACCACCCGCCACGTGCTCACCGGCCGCACGGGTCCGCAGCCCGCGCCCTTCACCGACGAGCCGGAGCAGGCGCTCGCGTCGCTCCGGGCGCTCCTGCCCACCGGGGCGCGCTGGGTGGTGCCGGGTCACGGAGCGCCGTGGAGCGGCGGGATCGAGGCGGCGGTCCGGCTGGTCGAGAGCGCCTGAGGCACGGAGCCGCTCAGGAGGCGGGGACGAGCTTCCAGCGGTCGGCGAGGATCTCGAGGCCCTTGTCGAAGGTCGCCGACCACGCCGTGACGTCGTGGGCGCTGTCCGGCACCTCGAGGTAGGTGGCGCTCATGCCGGCGGCGACGGCCGCGGCGTAGACGGTCTTCGCCCCGGGGAGGAACGAGGTGTCCTCGGCGCCGACTCCGAAGATCGCGACGGTGCCGGTGTAGGGGGCGTTCGCCGCGAGGACGTTCACCGGCTTCGCGGTCTCGTAGGCGGCCTGGTCGCCGCCGAACCCCTGCGCGACCGTCGCCGCCTCGCTGCCGAGGGTCGGCGCGAGCTCGCCCGAGGCGTCGACGATGTTGCCGAAGAGCGACGGGTGGCCGGCGCCGAGCTGGATCGAGCAGGTCCCGCCCTGCGAGAGGCCGCCGATCGCCCAGTGCTGCGCGTCGCCGAGCACCGGCAGGTTGGCGCGGATCCAGTTCGGGACGTCGACGGTGAGGTAGGTGGCGGACTTCCCGAGCGGCGAGTCGACGCACATCGGGTTCCTGTCCGGATCGCCCAGCTGGTCGGGCGACACGACGATCGGCGCGAGGCCGGCGTGAGCGGCGGCGTAGGCGTCGAGGGTCTGCTGGAACTTCTCGGTCGAGAGCGGATCGGAGGGCGACCCCGGCTGCCCCGAGAGCATGATCATCACCGGCAGCAGCGGCGGTGCCGCGGTGAGGGCCGCGGGCGGGAGGTAGACCACGGCGTCGCGGGCCGGGAAGCCCGACGCGGTGGCGGGGATGGCGACCGTCGAGACCGAGCCGACGGCGGGCATCCCGGCCGGGGCGGTCCAGGTCGCGAGGTCCGAGTGCGGTCCGTCCGCGGCGGCGACCGGCACTGAGGAGTCGGAGTACGCGCTGATCCCGAGCGCGCTGCGCACCGTGGGGTACTGGCCGAAGTCGATGTTGACGGTCATCGCGGCCGCCGCGACGACGAGCACTCCGGCCGCGAGCGATGCGAGAACCCCCCGCGCGCGGCGGCGGGCGATCGCGTGCCCGAGGACGACCAGGGCGACGCCCAGCCCGCCGATCCCGAGGCCGATCGCGACCCGGGTGACCGGCGTGAAGTCGACGCCGAACGGGCCGTCGGGCCCGTCGACGAGGGCGGCCAGGGCGGCACCGCCGATCAGGCCCAGGAGGAGGACCGCGACGGCGATCCCGCCGCGTCGGGAGCGCCCGCGGCGGGGAGCGCGGACGTGGGCGGCGAGCAGGAGGAGGAGCGCTCCGATCGCGAGCACGTAGACGGCGACGACGAGGGGGCCGGAGACGAGGCTCAGGTCGAGGAGAGAGGTCATGCGTCGATCCGGTCGGAGGGTGCTCGGGCGGGCGTCAGTCTGGCGGCGGTCTCTGGAGGAGAGCCGGGAGCTGTCGGGAGCGATTCTCCTCCCCGGGCGCGGATCCACCGAGCTCTCCACCGATCGGGCGCAACCCCGCGCGCCGCGCCGCCGCTCCCGCCTAGCGTGGGACTCCCGACGCACACCGCGCCCTCACGAAGGAGCCCGCACCATGACGCAGCACCCCCGCCTCGAGACCTCCTCCCGCGAGGCCCGCGCATGAGCCGCGGAGTCGCCGTCGTCACGGGCGGCACGGCCGGGCTCGGACGCGCCACGGTCCGCGAGCTCGCCTCCCGCGGCTGGGACGTCGCCGTGCTGGCGCGCGGCGAGGACGGACTGGCGGCCACGGTCGCCGAGATCGAGCAGAAGGGCCGGCGCGGGCTGGGCATCCCGACCGACGTGGCCGACCGCGAGGCCGTCGAGTCGGCGGCCGACCGGGTCGAGGCCGAGCTCGGCCCGATCGAGCTGTGGGTCAACGACGCGATGGTCGGCGTCTTCGGCGAGTTCCTCTCGACCGAGCCCGCCGACTTCGAGCGCGCCGTGGGCGTCAACTTCTTCGGCTTCGTCAACGGCA
Source organism: Rathayibacter sp. AY1C4 (assembly GCF_002932195.1). Classification (NCBI taxonomy): domain Bacteria; kingdom Bacillati; phylum Actinomycetota; class Actinomycetes; order Micrococcales; family Microbacteriaceae; genus Rathayibacter; species Rathayibacter sp. AY1C4. The sequence continues at coordinate 21,319 of NZ_PSWE01000027.1, forward strand.
CCCGCGCAGCCCTCTCCCGGATGACCCCGCGCGACCGCGGGCACGTCATCCAGGTCGGCTCCGCCCTCGCGCACCGGGGCATCCCGCTTCAGGCCGCGTACTGCGCCTCCAAGTTCGGCGCCCGAGGCTTCAGCGAGGCCGTCACCGCGGAGCTGCTGCACGCGAAGAGCCGCGTGCGCCTGTCCGAGGTCGACATGCCGGCGCTCAACACCATCCAGTTCAACTGGGTGAAGTCGCAGCTGCCGCACCACCCGCAGCCCGTGCCGCCGATCTACGAGCCCGAGGTGGGCGCGATCGCGATCGCCGACGTGGCCGACAAGCCGCGCCGCCGCACCTGGGTCGGCGAGCCGACCGCGGGCACCATCCTCGGCGACCGCTTCGCCGGGCGCTTCATGGACTGGTACCTCGCCCGCAGCGCCTTCGACGGTCAGCAGGCCCCCGACAAGACGGAGCCGATGCTGCCGAACAACGTCTACGAGCCGGTCCCCGGCGATCACGGCGCCCGCGGCCTCTTCAGCGACCGCGCGCACACCATGACGCCCCAGATCTGGATGATCCGCCACCGCGCCCTGAGCTACGCGGGGGCCGCCGCGGCCCTCGCCGCCGGCGCCGCGGGCGTCGTCTCGGCCCTGCGGAGGAAGTGACCGTGGTCGACGCCGTCGTCATCGGGGCGGGGCCCAACGGCCTCGCCGCCGCGGTCACGCTCGCGCGGGCCGGGCTCTCGGTCACCGTGCTCGAGCGCAACGAGACGATCGGCGGCGGCGCGCGCACGGCGGAGCTGACGCTGCCCGGCTTCCACCACGACGTCTGCTCGGCGGTGCACCCGATGGCGCTCGCGTCCGGCTTCTTCCGCGCCTTCGGGCTCGACCGGCGCATCGAGCTGGTCGTCCCCGAGATCTCGTACGCGCATCCTCTCGACGGCGGCCGCGCGGGCATCGCCTACCGCGACCTCGACCGCACGGTCGAGGCGCTGGGGCGCGACGGAGCGGCGTGGCGCGCCCTGATGGGACCTCTCTCCGAGCGGGCCGACCGCGTCGCGGGCTTCACCAACGACGCGCTGCTGCGGATCCCGACGGACCCGAGCGTGCTGATCCGCTTCGGACTGCGGGTGCTCGAGCAGGGCACCCCGGTGTGGAATCTGCGCTTCCGCGAGGACGTCGCCCCGGCGATGTTCTCCGGGGTCGCCGCGCACTCGATCCGCCCGATGCCGAGCCCGTCGACGGCCGCGGCCGCCCTGGCGCTCGGCGCCTACGCCCACGCGCGCGGCTGGCCGGTGCCGATCGGAGGCAGCCAGTCGATCGTCGACGCGCTCGCCGACGACCTCCGGGCGCACGGCGGCACCATCGAGACCGGCGTCGAGGTGACCTCGCTCTCCGAGCTGCCCCCGGCCCGCGCCGTGCTCGTCGACGGCACGCCGACGGCGCTGCTCGCGATGGCGGGGGACCGGCTGCCCCCGGCGTACGCCGCGGCCCTCCAGCGCTTCCGCTACGGCAACGGCGTGGCCAAGGTCGACTTCGCCCTCGACGGGCCGGTGCCGTGGACGAACCCGGAGCTCGCCGGCGCAGGCACGTTGCACGTGGGAGGCAGCCGCGCCGAGATCGCGGCCGCCGAGCGCGACGTGAAGCGCGGCCGGCACAGCCGCAGCCCCTACGTGCTGGTGGCGCAGCCCTCGATCGTCGATCCGACCCGGGCGCCCGAGGGCAAGCACGTCCTCTGGGCGTACACGCACGTCCCCCGGTACTCGCCCGCCGACCAGCAGGAGGCGATCACCGCCCAGATCGAGCGCTTCGCCCCCGGGTTCCGCGACCGCGTGATCGGCGCCTCCTCGATGACCGCCCGCGACATGCAGGCCTACAACCCGAACTACCTGGGCGGCGACATCGCCGCCGGCGCCGCGAGCGTCGCGCAGCTGCTCTCGCGCCCGGTCCCCACGACCGACCCGTGGCGGACGCCCGCGAAGGGGCTCTACCTCTGCTCCTCGTCCACCCCGCCCGGGCCGGGCGTGCACGGCATGGCCGGCTGGCACGCCGCCCGCAGCGCGCTGCGGCACGAGTTCGGGGTGCGCGAGTCGCCCGACCTGTCGCCGGAGGCGCGCCCGGCCTGAGCCGCCGCTGTTGCGCTGCGCCCGTCGCCGCCCCCGGCCTGCCAGGCTGAGGGACGGCGCCGCCACGCGCCCCACCACCACTCGAAGGAGCCCGCGATGTCCCGCACCACCCGCGTCGTCCACTGCCCGCCCGAGTCCGTCTTCGCGGTGCTCGCCTCCGGCTGGCTGTTCCCGAGCTGGGTCGTCGGCGCGTCGCGGATGCGGAAGGTCGACGCCGACTTCCCGCACGTGGGCTCGCAGCTGCACCACTCCTTCGGCCTCTGGCCGCTCGTGATCGACGACCGCACCACGGTCCTCGAGTGGGACCCGCCGCGCCGGATGGTCATCCAGGCCGCCGGCTGGCCGCTCGGCGAGGCCCGGGTGCGCGTCGAGGTCGAGCCGCACGCGCGCGGCGCGAAGGTGCGGATGCACGAGGCGCCCGTGAAGGGCCCGGGCACGCTCGTCCCGAAGCCGCTGATGCACTCGTTCCTCTGGATCCGCAACCGCGAGGCCGTGCGCCGGCTCGCCCACATGGCCGAGGCGGGAGCCGCGGGCCGCACGCTCGCGCCCGCCTCGCTCCCCTCGCCCGCCGACCGCGCCGGGATCGACCGGCCGAAGCACGTCTGGGCGCGCCTGACCGGAGCGATCGGGTCGATCGCGGTCGGAACGCTCGTGGTCCGCGGCGTCCTCGCGGCCGTGCGGCGCGCCCGGAGCTGACGGGCCCGGACCCGACGGCGCCCGGAGTCGGCGGCGCCCCGGAGACGACGGCGCCCGGGTCGGACGCCGCTCGGCTCGGACGCCGCCCGGGTCAGACGATCCGCTCGACCAGCCGCACGTGCTGCACCGCGACGCGCTTCGGCTCGCCCGCGAAGGCGGCGTCGCGCTCGGGCGAGGCCAGGTACGCCCGCTCGACCTCGGCGAACGCGTCGGCGTCGCCGGCCGTGCTGACCGCCCAGACGAACTCGTTCACCTCGCGGTCGGCGTAGGCGAACTCGATCCGGAAGCCGTGGGCCTCGCGCGCCGGCACGATCCGCTCGGGGAACCAGGCGAGGAAGTCGTCCATCACCGCGTCCATCAGCTCGTAGCGTCGGAGTTGGATCGTCCTGGTCTCGGCTGCAGCGCTCATGCTGCGACGGTACCCGCCCGGCGGCCGCGCCGTCGCCGCGCTACGCTCGCCGCCGACAGCCCCACGCCGAGGAGGACAGCACGGACCCCCGCCACCGCTCCCTCGCGCTGCTCGTCGCCGGCTGCTTCTTCATTAAGAACCTCGACGCCACGATCGTGACGACCGCCGCGCCCGCGATCGCCGCCGACCTGGGCGTCGACTCCGCCGCGGTCTCGATCACCGTCACCGCGTTCCTCCTCACCGTCGCCGTCCTCATCCCGGCCTCGGGCTGGCTCAGCGAGCGCTTCGGCGTGCGCCGCGTCTTCACCAGCGCGATCGCCGTCTTCACCCTCGCCTCCCTGCTCTGCGCGCTCAGCCCCACGCTGCCGCTTCTGGTCGGCGCCCGGGTCCTGCAGGGCGTCGGCGGCGCGCTGATGGTGCCGGTCGGCCGGCTCGCGGTGCTGCGGGCGACTCCGCGGGAGGGGATCATCCACGCCATCGCGATCCTGGTCTGGCCGGGACTGGTCGCCCCCGTGATCGCGCCGTTCCTCGGCGGGCTGCTCACGACCGTCGCCTCCTGGCACTGGATCTTCCTGATCAACCTGCCCCTCGGGGTCGTCGCGTTCGCGATCGCGCGCCGGATCGTCCCCGCCACCTCCGAGAGCGCGCCGCCCCCGCTCGACGTCACGGGGCTGGTGCTCGTCGCGGTCGGGCTCGGCGCGCTGGTCGGAGCGGCGGGGCTCCTCACCGGCTCCGAGCTCGACGGGCGGGCGGTGGCGCCGCTGCTCGTCGGCGCGGTCGTGACGGCTCTCGCCGTGCGGCACCTGCGCCGCGCCGAGCATCCGCTCGTGCGGCTCGACGCCTTCCGCTTCCGCACCTTCCGGGTCGCCAACGCGAGCGGATCGCTCTACCGGGCGACTGTGAACGCGGTGCCGTTCCTGCTCCCGCTGCTGTTCCAGGACGCGTTCGGCTGGAGCCCGGTGCAGGCCGGCTCCGTGGTGCTGGCGCTCTTCGCCGGCAACCTGGCGATCAAGCCGGCCACGACTCCGCTGTTGCGGCGCCTCGGCTTCCGCGGGGTGCTGGTCGCGGCGAGCGCGGTCGGGGCGGCGTGCATGGCGGCGATGGCGTTCCTCGAGCCGGCGACTCCGGTGGCGCTCGTGGTGGCGCTGCTGGTGCTGAGCGGAGTGGCCCGCTCGGCGGGCTTCACGGCCTACAACACCGTCACGTTCGCCGAGGTCCCGCAGGAGGGGATGTCGGGCGCGAACACCCTCAACGCCACCACGCAGCAGATCGCGGCCGGACTCGGAGTCGCGGCGGGCGCGGTGGCGCTCGCCGTCGGCACCGCGATCGGGCCCGGCCTCGTCCCCTACCGCGTCGCCTTCCTCGCCCTCGCGGTGCTGACCCTCGTGCCGCTCGCCGCCGCCGCCCGGCTCCCGCGCGACTCCGGGAGCGCCCTCACCGCCTGACCCGCGCGCGCGTCAGGCGAGGCCGAGCGCGATCCCGTCGAGGATGTCGTGCGCGGTCGAGCGGACCCGGTCGACGCCCGGCGACGCCTCGTGGACCGCGCGGAGGACCTCTCCCCAGACCAGCGCGCCGGCCGCCAGCACGTCCTCGCGCCCCGGGCGCACCCAGGGGAGGGCCGCCGTCCCCTCCGGAGACAGCGCGGCGAGCTCGTCGCAGGCGGCGAGGACGTCGGAGAGGGGGAGGGACGTCTCGAGCGCAGCGCGGTCGGTGGTGCGGAGGACGTGCGCGGTGATCGTGAGCACGGTCGCGGCGACGCCGACGACGCTCCGGGCCTGCGAGAGGTCGACGGAGGAGGCGGCCAGCGCGGCGCCCACGTCCGCCCGCATCGCCGCGCGCTCGCCCTCCGTCGGTTCGGCGGCCCGGCGGTGGCGCTCGGTCAGGCGGACGCTGCCGACGTCCATCGAGTGCGCCTGCTCCGGCTCCGCTCCGCCGAGCACGAGCTCGGTCGAGCCGCCGCCGAGGTCGACGACCAGCACGGGCCGGGCGGAGTCGACGGCCGAGACCGCGCCGCGGAAGGAGAGCCGCGCCTCCTCCTCGCCGGAGATCGTCTCCGGGGTGACGCCGAGGATCCGCTCGACGGCGGCGAGGAAGTCCTCGCGGTCGGCGGCGTCGCGGGTGGCCGAGGTGGCGACGAAGCGGAGGCGCTCGGCGCCGGCCTCCTGCGCGGCGGCCGCGTACTCGCGGGTGACGGCGAGGGTCCGTTCGAGCGCGGCCGGGTCGAAGCGGCCGGTGCGGTCGACCCCGCGGCCCAGCCGCACGAGCTCGGTGCGGCGCTGGACGTCCCGGAGGCGCCCGCCCTCCACATCGGCGATCAGCAGGCGGAGGGAGTTGGTGCCGCAGTCGAGCGCCGCGACGCGCGTGGGGGAGGACATCCGCCCATTCTGCCCGCGCGGCCGGGGCCGGAGGCGGGCGATAGCCTGGGGGAGAGACGAAGGAGCCGCCCGTGCACGAACACCACGTCCGCGTCCACCGCAGCGACGAGGAGCTCCCGCGACACGGGCAGCTCGCCCACGCGATCGCCGAGGTCGCCGCCGATCCGGTCGAGATCGACGACGAGGTCGCCGAGATGGTGGTCAACCGGGTCATCGACAACGCCGCCGTCGCCACCGCGTCGCTCCTGCGCCGCCCGGTCGTCGCCGCCCGCGCGCAGGCTCTCGCGCACCCCGCCTCCATCGGCGGCCAGGGCTCGGTCGTCCTCGGCGTCGACCCGGCCCGCCGGGTCTCGCCCGAGTGGGCGGCCTGGGCCAACGGGGTCGCCGTGCGCGAGCTCGACTACCACGACACGTTCCTGGCGGCCGAGTACTCGCACCCGGGCGACAACATCCCTCCGCTGATCGCCGTCGCCCAGCACGCGGGCATCGGCGGGGCGCAGCTCGTCCGCGGCATCGTCACCGGATACGAGGTCCAGGTCGACCTGGTGCGCGCAATCAGCCTGCACCGGCACAAGATCGACCACGTCGCGCACCTCGGCCCCTCGGCCGCCGCCGGGATCGGCACGCTGCTCGGCCTCGACGTCGCGACGATCGAGCAGGCCGTCGCGCAGGCCCTGCACACGACGACCGCCACGCGGCAGTCGCGCAAGGGCGAGATCTCGAGCTGGAAGGCGTACGCGCCGGCCTTCGCGGGGAAGATGGCGATCGAGGCGGTCGACCGGGCGATGCGCGGCGAGACCAGCCCGTCGCCGATCTACGAGGGCGAGGACGGCGTCATCGCCTGGATGCTCGACGGCGCCGACGCGAGCTACGACGTCCCGCTGCCCGACCGCGGCGAGGCCAAGCGCGCGATCCTCGACACGTACACGAAGGAGCACTCGGCCGAGTACCAGGCGCAGGCGCTGATCGACCTCGCCCGCCGCCTGCACCGCACGCACCCCGAGGCCGCCGATCCCGAGCGCGTCGAGCGGATCGTCCTGCACACCTCGCACCACACGCACTTCGTGATCGGCTCGGGCGCGAACGACCCGCAGAAGTACGACCCGGCCGCGTCCCGCGAGACGCTGGACCACTCCGTGCCGTACATCTTCACGGTGGCGCTGCAGGACGGCGCCTGGCACCACGTGCACAGCTACGCCCCCGAGCGGGCCGCCCGCGCCGACACCATCGCGCTCTGGCACCGGGTCACGACGCAGGAGGACGCGGAGTGGACGCGCCGCTACCACTCCACCGATCCGGGCGAGAAGGCGTTCGGCGCCCGCGTCGAGATCCTGATGACGGACGGCACGACGATCGTCGACGAGATCGCGGTGGCGGACGCGCACCCGCTGGGCGCGCACCCGTTCAGCCGCGAGCAGTACGTGTCGAAGTTCCGCACGCTCGCCGCCGACGTGCTCGAGAAGTCCGAGATCGAGCGCTTCCTCGACCTCGCGCAGCGCCTGCCCGAGCTGACCCCGGAGGAGGTCGGCCGCCTCAGCGTGATCGCCGCTCCCGGCGTCCTCGCCTCGATCGAACCCCCGCGCGGCCTGTTCTGATCCCGCCGCGGGAGGGTCGTCCGCACGCACGGTGACGCGCGCACGGACGGCCTCCCGCGGCGGGGAGCGCCGTCGTCAGGCGGTCTGCTCGGCGACCCAGTCCTGGATCTCGGCGATGAAGCGCCGGCGCGAGAAGACCCGGCTCCGGGCCCGGAAGGCGTCGACGTCGAGCGCGAGCGCACGGCGCAGCAGGTCGCTCCAGTCGGGATCGCCCTCGAGGTCCGCGATGACGCCCCCGCCGGCGAGGGACACGCTCTCGCGCACTCCGCCGATGTCGGTCCCGATGACCGGCGTCCCGCAGGCCATCGCCTCGACGGGCATGATCCCGAAGTCCTCGACCGCGGGGAAGACGTACACGAGCGCCTGCGCGTAGAGCGCGCGGATCAGCTGGTCGGAGGGCGAGATGACGAAGGTCACGTCGGCCCGGATCTCCTCGGCGTAGGCGCGGAGCCGCGCCTCCCAGGGGCCGTGCCCGGCGATGACGACCGGCAGCCCGGTGCGGGCTCCGGCGTCCATGACCTTCTCGAGGCGCTTGTAGGGGACGAACCGCGAGGCGCCCAGGATGAACGGCCGGGCGAGCGAGTCGAGGAGGCGCAGCTCGTCGTCGTCGAGCGGGGAGCGCCAGTCGGTGATCGTCGAGAGCAGCTCGGTGTTCACCGGCGGGTAGATGACCCTCGACGGCTGGTGCCACGCGTCGCGCACCCGCTGCCCGGTGAAGAGGCTGTTCACCGCGATGGAGGAGGCCTCGGCGGCGCGGAGGCGGTCGATCGGCTTGAGGAGCAGGCTCGCGGTGCGGGCGGCGAGGCTGCTGCCGCGGCCGTCGCGGTCGGGCTCCCAGATGTAGCGGGCCGGGGTGTGCGCGTAGACGAGCTTGCGGGTCGGTCCGCTGGTGCGGACGTGGTGGGCGAAGAGGTGCGAGCTGACCAGCACCCACTCGCGGGAGGCGCCGACCGGGAGCCTCCACGTGGGCAGCATCGCCGGCAGAGCGAGGACCTTGTGGCGGCGCAGCGGCGTGCGCGCCAGCCAGGACTCCGAGACGGGCCTGCCGACGACCTCGGCGCAGTCGCTCCAGAGGACGCGGACGTCGGCGTCGGCGAAGGCCTCGGTCATCGCCTCGAGCACGCGCTCGGCGCCTCCGCGGCGCTCGACCCACTCGTGCACGATCAGGCCGGGACCGACCGGGGGGACGGATCGGGAACGGGTGGTCGCGTCGATGACGGCAGTGATGATGGGCCCCTTCCCCCGGGCGTGCGGTGAGGATCGGGCGGCCATCCGGAGACGGGAGCGGCTCCGAATGCTTATCCGTCGTCGGTGACCGATCAGCAGTGCAGTAGAAGCTAAGCGGCTCGTGGAGAAGGAATCGAAAGGCGAGTACGAGTCGTCGCAGAACGACGGGGAAAGAAGAGTCCGATGATCCGGATAAGCCGCGAGTGGAATGGCGAGGATCGTCTGGAGTTCGTCGCGGAGGTGCTATTCCCTCGGAGATCACAACGATGGAGAAGAGTCGCGGAGAAGAAGAAGTCACTCTTTCAGTGACGCCGTGCCGGAAGGATCAGGAGACGCCGATGCGCTGCAGGGTCTGCCACCGCCACTGGTCGCGGACGCCCTCGCGCACGGTGCGCACCGCCCGCCAGCCCAGCTCCCGCTCGGCGCGTGCCGGGTCGGCCCAGCTCGCGGCGAGGTCGCCCGGCCGGCGCCCCACGGCCCGCCACCGGACCGTCTCCCCGCTCGCCCGCTCGACCTCGTCGATCAGCTCGAGGACGCTCGTCGGCGAGCCCGTGCCGAGGTTGTAGACGCGGTGCCCGGGCCGCGCGCGCTCGAGCGCCGCGACGTGCCCGGCCGCGAGATCGCAGACGTGGATGTAGTCGCGCAGCCCCGTGCCGTCGGGGGTCGGGTAGTCGTCGCCGAGGACGTCGACGCACCGGGAGGGGTCGCCCGCGGCCCGCGTCAGCACGGGCAGGAGGCTCCCCGGCGCCGTGGCCGGATCCTCGCCGATCCGCCCCGACGGGTGCGCGCCGATGGGATTGAAGTAGCGGAGGCTGACCGCGCGCAGGAGGGGATCGGCGCGCGCGGCGTCGCCGAGGATCTCCTCGATGACGCGCTTGGTCGCGCCGTAGGGGCTCGCCGCGCTGAGCCCGGCGGGGGAGTCCTCCCCGACCGGCATCGCGCCGCCCGGGCTGTAGACGGCCGCCGAGCTCGAGAACACGACGGTGCGGATCCCCGCCTCCGCTGCGACCGAGAACGCCGCGGTGGCGAGCCCGACGTTGACCGTCCAGTACTCGACGGGCCGCCGCACCGAGTCGCCGACCGACTTGAGCCCGGCGAGCAGGACCAGGGCGTCGACCGGGCCGTGGGCGGCGAGGAAGCGGGTCAGTGCGGCCGTGTCGCGCGCGTCGGCGATCAGGCGGGGGACCACCGAGCCGGTCAGCTCCTCCACCGTGTCGAGGGTCCGCTCGCTCGCGTGCGAGAGGTCGTCCACGACCAGCACCTCGTGGCCGCTCTCGAGGAGCGCGACGGCGGTGTGGCTCCCGATGTAGCCCGCTCCGCCCACCAGAAGGACTCGCATGCGGGGGAGCCTAGATCGGCTCCCGCACGGCGTTGGCGCCGCTGTCGGGCCCGCGGATCCGTCGATCCGCGCCGCCGTCACCCGTGCGCGGGACGCCCTCTGCCGCGGTCGTAGCCCGCGATCGCTGCGGACTCGACGGCGAGCGCGACCAGCTTCTCGCCGACCGGGCGGGGCACCACTCCGAGCGCGGCGTCCGCGAATCCCGCGACCAGTGCCGTCCGCCGCTCGCTCCCGTCGCGGGCCAGGAGGCGCACGGCTGCGTCCCACGCGCCGGCTGCGGGCACCGCCTCCCGCACCTGCTCGGGGTGCAGCCGCTCGAAGGTGCGGCGGGCCGCCCCCGAGAGGAACGCGCGCCGGCTGCGGACCGCCGCCGAGACGGAGGCGCCGTGGTGCAGGGCCTCGGCGCCGGGCTCGATCCGCACCGGCACTCCCAGGCGGTGCAGCCGGTAGCCCCAGTCGACGTCCTCCCAGCCGTACTCGCGGTAGTCGGTGCTGTAGCCGCCGACCCGGTCGTACGTCGCCCGCGTCACCGAGACGTTGCCGCCCCAGTAGCGCCAGGAGGCGTCGGAACCCGCCGCGTAGGCGCCGCGGCGGAAGCGCTCGCCGGCGGGCCGGCCGTAGGCGCGGGAGTAGGCGGTGCCCGGGTCGACGTCGGGGCAGAGGCCGACGACGCCGATGACCGCGTCCCGGTGGGCCGCGACGTGCGCGGCGGCCCAGCCCGGGCCGGGCTCGAGGTCGTCGTCGCAGCGGATCAGCACGTCGCCCCGCGCGGCGTCGAAGCCGGCGGTGAGCGCGGCGGAGCGCCCCCGGTTCTCGGGGAGCACGACGCGGCGCACGGGCACGGGGGAGGCGTCGAGGGCGGGCTCGCTGGCATCGACGACGCCGTCGAGGACCACGACCACGTCGAGGTCGCGGTGGGTCTGAGCCGCGAGGGCGGCGAGGAGGCGGGGCAGGCGGGCCGCCCCCGCGTAGCTGGGGACGACGACGCTCGCGACACTCATCGGGACTCCTCGCCGCGCGGGCTGCTCTCGACCAGGAGCAGCTCCTCCAGCCCGCTCAGCACGCGCGCCAGGTCGTCGGCGATGGCGCCGGGATCGGTGGTGTGGAGGCGGGCGAGCCGGTCGGCCAGGCCGGAGAAGTCCTGCGGCTCGTCGTCGAGCGCGCGCCAGGTCGCGGCCACGCTCTCGCGCAGCGCGTAGGGGCTGCCCATCGGGGAGACGTCCAGCGGGAGCACCAGGACGCGCCCGTTCAGATCGACGGAGGCCGTGTCCGGGCGGCGCCGCCAGAGAAGGAGCCGGGGGTCCTCTGCCATCTTCTCCGCGTCCTCTCCGCTGATCACCGCCAGTGCGAGTAGAAATCCGCCAGCGCCTCTTATCGCGACGCCTCTCTCGCTATGTTTGCCGCCGACGCGCCAAGGGGTGCACGTCGAGCGACAGCACCGGAGGGCCGCCAATGTCGGAGTCTAATCCGCTCGCATCCAGCGATATCAGCGATAAGAGCGAGAAGAAGAGCGCGAATTCCGCGGGCGTCTTCGCACGGCGGACGGTCGTGGCCGGAGCGGTCTGGTCGGTGCCCGCGGTGATGCTGGCGCAGTCCGCCTCCGCTGTCTCGATCAGCTGCTTCCCGGTGGGGACGGTCTTCCAGGCGGTCGCCCGCGGACGCCTCCTCAGCGGCTTCCTCGGCGGCGTGAACCTCGACACCGTCGCCGGTGTCGCGGGCGTGACGGCGATCGCTCCCGACCAGGGCAATCCGGCCGTCGTGACCGGCGGCGTCAACGCCACGGTGCTGAACGGCATCGCCGTGAACGCGACCGGGCTGACCGGCACGCTCTCCTCCCTCCTCACGCTGGCGGCTCCCGCCGGCGTCGGCACCCTCAACCAGTACGCGGAGGCGAGCACCACCGGCACCGTCCGCGGAGCCTCCGGTGCGATCACCAATGCCGGCCAGCTGGCGCTGACCCCGACGTCGGGGAGCTACCCCGACTTCGGCACCGTCAACCTGCAGGCGATCCTCGCCGCCGTCGGCGGGCCTGGTCTGTCTGACCTCCTGACCAACGTTGCCGGGCTCACTCTGCAGATCGGCGCCGTCACCGGACGCGCAGCTCTTCAGTCGGCCTGCGTGCCCGGGTCGGACAACCTGCAGCGCGACTACCAGATCACCAGGCTGAACCTGGTGCTCACGTCGACGGCGCTGACAGCTCTCGTCACTCAAGTGACGACCGCCCTGACGACGATCGGCAATATCGGTCTTGTCACCGTCGACACCGCCGCCATCCTCGCGGGGAACCTGCCGGGTGGAGGTCAGCCGATCCAGGCGAGCCTCGGGACGACTCCGGCGACACTGACCATCGATCTCGCCTCCCTCCTCGGGCCGGCTCCCGGGCAGCCCGGGAACACGCAGTTCGGCTCCTACTCCGCCTTCCTCAACAACCTCCCGCCGAACTCGACGCTCCTCGTGGACAGCGGACTCGGCGTTCCGGCGGCGGCCCTGACCGCCTTCACGACGTCGCTGGTCACCGTGCTCACACAGCGGCTGCGCGAGAACATCAGGATCCTCGGGATCCCGCTGAACGGCGCTGGCGTGCTCGCCAGCGTCTTGACCCTGGTCCTGAACGTGCTGAACCCGCTGCTCGCGGCCCTGCCCGCTCTTGTCGGAGCCGTTGTCACCACCGCGATCACCCCGGTCTTCGCCGCGCTGCGGGACGTCATCCAGATCGACGTCAACGCGCAGAACCGCTCGACCAACCCGACCGGGCCCGCCGCCCTCGAGGCGCTCCCCGTCGGCCGCTACGACGTCGCGGCGCTCTACATCCGCGCGGTGGGGCTCGTGAACCTGCTCGACCTGTTCATCGCCCGCGGCTCCGTCGGGCCGAACGTCCGCACGGGCTAGCCGCGCTCGGCGCCGTCAGGCGCCGCGGACCACGAGGCCGTGCTCGACCATCGCGTCGAGCACGGCCTCGACGTGCGCCCGGGGGTCGCCCGCGGGCGGGACGCCGTGCTCGGCGACGACGGCCCCGGTCAGCGCGTCGACCGTCGCGGGCGTCCCGAGAGCACGCCACAGCACCGGGCCGATCCCGGTGAGCGTCTCGACCCGCTCGTCGAGGAGGCAGCTGACCACTCCGTCGCGCTCGACCCACTCGACGCCGGCGGCGCGCGCGAGCAGACCCGGGCCGGGCGCCGCCGCATCGGCCTCGGGCGCGTCGGCGACGACCGGCGACGCCTCCCCGAGGCGCTCCAGGAGCGGCAGCACCGTCTCCGCCTCGCGGTAGTGGAGCACCCGGGCCCCGCCGACGGAGTCGAGCAGCCCCGCGAGGTGGTGCAGCGCCGCGGGCAGCCGTGCGAAGTGGCTCAGCTCGGGCAGCAGCACCGAGAGCGCCTCGTCGAAGGCGATCGGCTCGAGCCGGGGCTCCGCCGGGCCGGACGGGTCGCGGGCGATCAGGAGCAGGGCGGCCAGGCGCAGCGGAGCGTCCGGCAGCGGCTGCAGGCCCATCGCGGCGGGGGAGCGGTGCCGCTTCCAGTCGCCGCCGTCGAGGAGGGCGACGGGCTTCCGGAACGGCAGCACCCGCCCGTCGCGGCGGACGGCGAGCGTCTCGTCGGTCACGTACCCGTACCGCCGAGCGGCGAGGCTCACGAGGGTCGACTTCCCGGCACCGGGCCGGCCGACGAACGCGACGACGCGGCCGTCGGTCAGGGCGACCGCCGAGGCGTGCACGCTGAGCAGCCGGCCCTCGCAGGCGTCGGCCGCCGCGAGGGTGAGCGCGGCGCCGATGTGCTCGGCGAGGGCGTCCTCGGTCGGCTGCGCGATCACTCCGGGCTCCCCGACCGGCTCGGTCAGCGACACCCGGTACTCGGAGCCCGGGCGATCGGCGTCGTCGTCCACGTCGTTCCACGACTCCTCCACCTCCGCCACGAAGCGGTCGGGGACGGTGTCGTCGAAGGTGAAGCGCACGCCGAGCCCGAAGGGGGCGCGGATCAGCCGGCGGGTCATGTCAGGTCCTGTCCGTCCGTCGGAGGTGGTCCCACGCGAGCGGAGCCGTGCGGGCGCCGCGTCGCAGCCGCCGCCACCAGCCGGCCGCCACGTCGATCCGGCGCGGGCCGATGGCGGGGTCGGCGGCGCGCAGGGCGTGGGGAGCGGGGAAGACGGCGCGGGCGAGGAGCAGCGGCCGCTGCCGCCAGCCGGCCGCGCGCACGGCCTGCACCCACCCCGCGGAGGCGTGGGGCGAGCTCGCGTTGATCCGCCACGCCCGCAGCTCGGCCGCGGGCACCTCCCCGGCGCGCGCGCGGATGCCGAGCGCATCGAGGAAGGGCTGCGCGGTCTGGACGGCGCCGAGCTCCTCCGCCGCCGCCCGGAGCGGAGCGTGCAGCTGCGCGCGGGCGGCCACCGCCTCGACGAGCAGGTCGTAGTCGGAGGGCCGCGTGAGGCGCGGGTCGGTGATCTGCCAGGCGTCGCGGAGCGCGTGCAGCGCCAGCACGAGCGCCGAGTCGGCGACGCTCGCGGTCGCCACCGGACGGCCGGCCAGCTCCACGATCCGGTGCCGGCTCCACAGCGCCTCGAAGGCGTCGCGCGGCGGCACGAGGAATCCCGGCCACCGCCAGTGCACGTCGATGTCGACCGGCCACGCGGCGTGCCGGTAGGAGCGCGAGTGCTTGGCCGCGAGCGTCGGTCCGTCCGGCCAGGGCCGCTCGGTCCAGCCGTCGGCGGCCAGGAGAGCCAGGATCCGGGGCAGGTCGTCGGGGGCGACCAGCAGGTCGACGTCGCCGGAGGCGCGGGGCGGCCGGAGCCGGTCGGCGGCGGCGGTCGGTCCCTTGAGCACGAGTGCGCGCAGGCCCGCCGCGTCGGCCCGCCGGTGGACGAACGCCGACACCAGCGGCACGGCCTCGTCGGCCCAGAGAACGCCCACGAGCTCCATCCGGTCAGTATTCCAGCGCTCCCGCGGCCCGCGGAGCCCGGCCGGGCCCGGTGGAGCCGGGCGCTCGTCTCGGTGAGGATGGGCGCGCGGGCCGCGGGGGCGCCGCGCGGAGGCGGCGGGGCGGCGGATGATCCACGGGGGAGCGGGCGGCGCCGGGCGGCCTCCGGTGGCGCTCGCGACCAACAACGGCGACATCGGCGGCGGCGAGGTGATGCTGCTGAGCATCGCGGAGGCGCTGGAGGCGCTCGAGGTCCCTGTCGTGGTCGTCGGCCCCTCGGAGCCGCGTGCGCTCGTCGCCGCCGCCCTCGCCGCCGGCCACCGGGTCGTCGAGCTCGAGGCCGCGGGCAGACCCGCCTGGATGCGCGCGCTGCGGCGCTGGGACGCCTCCTCCCGCGAGGGCGTGCTGTGGTGCAACGGTCTGGTGCCGGCCGTCGCGACGGCAGGGCGTCCGCGGCGGATCGTGCACCTGCACCAGCGCCCGTCAGGCCTGCAGCGGCTGCTCGCGCCCATCGCCCGCCGCGGCGCCCTGGCGACCCTCGTCCCCTCGCGCTACCTGGCGGGGATCGTCCCCGGGTCGACCGTGCTGCCGAACTGGAGCCGCCGCGTCGACCTGCCGGAGGCGCGGCCGCGGGAGGACGGGACGACCGTCCTCGGCTTCCTCGGGCGTCCCTCGCTCGCGAAGGGGGTGCGGGTCCTCACCGAGGCGCTGGCGCTGCTGGAGGCGGGGGAACCGGGCGCGTATCGCCTGGTGCTGGCGGGCGAGCCCCGGTTCGTGGCGGAGCGGGAGCGTCGCGAGGTGGAGGCGGCCCTCGCTCCGGTCGCCGCTCTGGTGGACCGGCCGGGGTGGATCGAGCCCGGCGACCTCTTCTCGCGGATCGACCTCCTGGTGGTGCCGTCGGTGCAGCCGGAGTCGTTCGGCCTGGTCGTGACGGAGGCGATGTCGGCCGGCGTCCCCGTGGTCGTGAGCGACGCCGGTGCGCTCCCCGAGGTCGTCGGCCCGTCGATCGGCGCCACGTTCCGAGCCGGGGATCCGAGGGCTCTGGCCGAGCTGATCAGAGCCCGGAAGAAGAGAGGACTATCGGAGTCGCGGGAGAGGGATCGTGCCCGCTGGAACGATTCCTACTCGCCGTCCTCCGGGAAGTCGGCTATCGACGGACTTCTGGCGCGGATGGCCCTCTCCGATGATTCCTGATCCTCCCGCCAGGAGACCGATCCGCTTTCCGGGGAATGCCGCGGGGAGCCTCTCCTCCTCCCTCGGGAAAGGACGACGATGACCCGCGAACCGGAAGTCCTCAGAGTGCTCGGACTGTTCCTCAAGCACCCGACCCTGCGCCTGGCTCCGGGCGAGCCCTTCGCCCGCGGGAGGCTGCCGTACCGGGCCGACCTCCTCCGGGACGACTCGACGCGGCTCCTCGTCCCCGGTCACGCGTCTCGGCCCGCGCACGTGAAGCTCCGCGACGTCGTGGAGCACCGCACGGGGCTGAACGTGGACACGCAGCTGCGCGCACTCCGGGCGGTCCGCTCGGCCGACGCGGTGCTCTGCGTGCTCGAGCCGGAGGCGGGCCTCCCCGCCCGGCTCCGGCGCGCGCGGCTCGGGCCGTACGGCCGCACGCCGCTCGTGGTCCTCTCCTGCTGGTGGGCGGAGGAGCTGCTCACCGGCTCGCCGGAGCGGCGCCGACAGGTGGTCCGGCTGCTCCAGGGCGTGGACCGGCTCGTCGTGCTCAGCGAGAACCAGCGCGAGGTCTTCGCCCGGCACGGCGTCGACGAGCGGCGGATCGCACCGGTGCTCTTCGGGGTCGACTCCGACTACTACCGGCCCGTTCCGCCGCGTCCGAAGCGGTTCGAGGTGCTCGCCGTCGGGGTCGACCGCGGGCGCGACTTCGACTCGCTGGTCGCCGCCGCCGAGCGCCTGCCGCACCGGCGGTTCGACATCGTGACCACTCCTGCACGGCGGCCGTCGCGAGTGCTGCCGGCCAACGTCGTCCTGCACGATCCTGTCCCGGTCGGCCGGCACCGCGACAACCTGCGCGACGCCGAGCTCGTCGTCGTCACCAGCCACGACCTCGCCTACCCGACGGGCCAGAGCGTCCTGCTGGAGGCCTCCGGCTGCGGGACCTGCACGGCGGTCACCGCGAGCGCCGCGATGACCGGCTACGTCCGCGACGGCGAGACGTCCTTCGCGCTGCCCCTGCACGACCCGGCGGGGATCGCGGCGGTGCTGGAGGCGGTGCTGAGCGACGACGGGAAGAGGGCCGAGGTCGCCAGCGCGGGCCGGGAGCGGGTGCTGGCCGAGCTGAACGCGCGGCACATGTGGGCGGGCGTCCGCGCGGTACTCCGCGACGCGGTCCGCGAGCGCGGCCGCGCCTGAGCGGCGGTCGGCCGGGGCCGCACCAGGCGAGCTCCGCCCCACCGGGAAGCGCCCGCCGACCAGGACCTGCGCGCCCCGGATCCGCGGATACGCGCCGGATCGGGTGGACGCGGGAGGCGCTACTCCGGCGGCAGAGCGCGGACGCGGGCGGACCGCTCCGCGAGCAGAGCGAGACCCGCGCCGACGACGACGAACGAGATCGGGGCGAAGAACACCTCGCCGAGCTGCGTCGCACACAGCAGCACCAGGATGCTCGCCGCGCCGACCGCGTGCCCCGGGCGGCTCCCGGCCCCGGCGGCCGTCGTCGCGAAGCCGGCCACGAGCACGGTGCCGACGACGCCGACGAGCAGCACGACGCCGCCCTCGGCCATCAGCGCCAGGTAGGAGTTGTGGAAGAACCAGTCGATCCCGTCGACCCGCGCGGTCGCCTCGCCGAGCCCGGAGCCGGTCCACGGCGAGAGCGCCACCTTGTCGACCGAGGCGTCGAGGATGCGGGCGCGCAGGGCGTCGGAGCCGGCCCGCTCCACCCCGTAGCCGCCGGCCGTCGCCAGGTTCCGCTCGGCCCAGAGGAACAGCAGGACGAGGCCGCCGCCGAGGAGCGCGTGGAAGAGCAGGCGCAGGTACGGCGCCGCGACGAGCCACACGAGCGCGCAGGCGTAGGCCGCCATCGACGTGCGGGAGTCGGTGGCGACGACCGCGGCGGCCCCGAGCGCGAGCACGCCGACCCGCAGCCACAGCCGCGAGCTGAGCGCCGAGACCAGCAGCGCCGCCGCTCCGTAGACGAGACCGGCCACGTTCTTGTCCTGCAGGTAGCCGGTCAGAGCGCCCTGGTAGCTGTCCGGGGCGAGTCCCGCGACGAACAGCACGGCGTTCAGCGACAGCGCCGCGGCGAGTCCTTTGAGCCCCGAGACCACGTCGATCCGCCCGCTCGCGAGGAAGCCCGCGGCGAGCATGACGAGCGCGATGTTCGCCGCCCGGCGCAGGGCGTCGAGGCCGTCGAAGGACGAGCCGGCGAGGACGAAGGCGAGCAGGGCGAGGCACAGCCACGGGTACCAGGCGGCCCGTCCGAGACGGCGGGTGGGCCGCCGGAAGAGGCTGACGAGGACCAGGGCGGCCAGCGCCGTCTGGGCCAGCGGGACGCTCCCCGGGAGGAAGGGGGTGGGGAGCCGGTAGACCAGGAGGCCCATCAGGACGGCATCGAGTATCCGAGCGGAATGTGCTATCGGAAAGGCCTCGTGAACGAGCGGGGAACGCCTCTCGACGACGCTCTCTCCCCCTGGCGCGGACATGTCGTCATCCTCGCAGAAAGGGCCTCCCGAGGGGTCGGGGACCGCCTAGGGAAAGGCGCTCCGCATTGCTAGCGTGACCGAAACCTCAGCATCGTCGTGCGGCGCATGCGCGGCACGCAGAAAGGTGCGCAGTGACTGTCGTCGATCTCATCGCATTCATCCGGCGGAACTGGCGGACCCTCGTGGGCGCCGTGCTCGTCGGAGCTCTGGCGATGGCCGCCTTCTCGTTCCTCACTCCGAAGGTCTACGAGTCGAGCTCGGCCGGATTCGTGATCGCCGCGAGCGACGGCAGCTCGGCCGATGCGATCAGCGGGTCGCAGACCGCGGTGACCCGGGCGAACGCCTACCTGCCGCTGATCTCGAGCAGCGCCGTCTCCGAGCGGATCGAGGCCGACCCGGAGGCGAACCCCGGCGGAGAGGCCCTGAGCGGCCGCCTCACCGCGAGGGTCGCTCCGGGCAGCACCCTGATCGAGGTCACCGCCGCGGCCGGGACCGCGCAGAACGCCGCAGCCCTGGCCAACGGGGCGCTCGCGGCGCTGGCGGCCGTCATCACCGACATCGAGACGCAGTCCACCGCCGACCGCACACCGCAGATCACCGTCGTCCCGCTCGAGAACGCGGAGCCGCCCGCCGCCCCGACGAGCCCCGACTGGGTGCGGAACATCCTGCTCGGCGCCCTGGGCGGCCTGGTGCTCGGCTTCGGTCTCGCCTTCCTCCGCCGGGCCCTCGACATCCGCGTGCGGACCGTCGACGACCTCACCGAGCTCTTCGGCGTCGGC
The DNA here is from genome assembly GCF_002932195.1 of Rathayibacter sp. AY1C4. Taxonomy (NCBI): domain Bacteria; kingdom Bacillati; phylum Actinomycetota; class Actinomycetes; order Micrococcales; family Microbacteriaceae; genus Rathayibacter; species Rathayibacter sp. AY1C4. The sequence continues at coordinate 40,409 of NZ_PSWE01000027.1, forward strand.
GTCCTCGGGCGCATCCCCAAGGCCGGACGCCCGGGCCGGACCGGCGGCCGCCGCGGCACCGACGCGCTCACCGCGGAGGCGTTCCGCTCGCTCCGGACGGGCCTGCGCTTCTCCAGCGTCGACGAGGAGACGCGCAGCGTCGTGATCACCAGCGCCAACCAGGCCGAGGGCAAGTCCACGATCGCCGCCGGACTGGCCCGCGTCACCGCGGAGTCCGGGCAGCGCACCCTCCTGGTCGACGCGGACCTCCGCCGGCCCTCCGTGGCGCGGATGCTGGACATCGACGGCGCCATCGGCCTCAGCGAGGTCCTCAGCCACCAGATCCCTGTGGACGACGCGATCCGCCCCACCGGTACCGCGGGGCTCTACGCCCTCCCGGCCGGGCACATCCCGCCGAACCCGTCCGAGATGCTCGGCTCCGAGGCGATGCGCGCCCTGGTCGCGCGCCTCTCGAAGGACTACTTCGTCATCATCGACGCGCCGCCCGTGCTGCCCGTCACCGACGCCTCCATCGTCGCGACCGTCGTCGACGGCGTCGTCTTCGTCGTCGCCTCGAACCAGACGCACCGGCCCGAGGTGGTCGCCGCCCGGCGGATCGTCCAGCAGGTCCGCGCCCGCGTGCTCGGCACCGTGCTCAACATGGTCACCGCCCGTGACGGCGACACCGGGTACTACTACTACGACCGCAAGAACGCGTACTACGCCGAGCCGCAGCCGGCGACGGGGCGCAAGCGCGCGGCGGCGGCACCGCGCCGGTCCGAGCTCGCCCCGGTGGAGTCGCGGGCCCTGCCTCCGCAGACGTCCCGCCGGGCGGCTCGATGAGCGGGCGCCTGCTCCTGCTCTGCCATGCGAACGTGGCCCGGTCGCCCTCGGCCGAGCTGATCGCGGCGCGCCTGCTCGGCGCCGGCTCCGACTGGCGGGTCGAGAGCGCGGGAACGCACGCGGAGGCCGGCCGCGGGCTCGACCCCGAGCTCAGCGATGCGCTGCGGGCCCGCGGACTCTCCACGGCCGGGCACCGCGCGCGCCAGGCCGACGGCCGGATGCTCGCCGGCACCGATCCCGTGCTGGTGTTCGAGGCGGGCCAGCGGGAGTGGGTCACCCGCCACTTCCCGGCCGCCGCGCGCCGCACCACCACGGTCCGCCGGGCGGCGCGGCTGGCGGGAGCCGCCCCCGGCGTCCCGCTCCTGCGGCTGCTCGCCGACGACACCGCCCCCTACGGCGCCGAGGACGACTTCGCCGACCCGTTCGGGCGCGGACCGGACGTCGCCGCGGCGGCCGTCGAGGACATCGACGCCCTGCTCCGGGTGATCCTCCCCGCTCTCGGTGCTCTGCCCGTCGGCGCGGAGCCCCCGGCCGCCACCGTCCGGAGCACCCGCCGCTCGCTCCGCCGGGACCGCGCCGCCGAGACGGTCGCGAGGTGACCGCCGAGGGGGTGAGCGTCGTGATCCCGCACTACGGCGACCCCGCGCCCGCGCTCGCCCTCGTCGAGCGGCTCCGCAGCCAGGAGTCGCCCCCCGCCCTCGAGATCGTCGTCGTCGACGACGCCTCCCCGGTCCCGTTCCCGGCCGGGATCGACGGAGTGGAGGTCGTGCGGCGCGAGCGGAACGGCGGCTTCGGCGCCGCGGTGAACACGGGCGCCGCCCGGGCGCGCCACCCGCTGCTCCTGGTGCTCAACAGCGACCTCGTCGTCGGACCCTCCTTCCTCCGCGACCTGCTCGAGGCGGGACGGCCGTGGCTGCCCGCGGTCGTCGCTCCGGACCTCGTCGACGCGGGCGGGGAGCGGCAGTGGGTCGGCCGGCGCTTCCCGCGGCTGCGCCACTACGTCGTGGAGTGGCTCACTCCGCTCGCGCGCTGGCGCCCGCGGCTGCACGCCGCCGTCGGCCACGACACCCGGTGCGCCCCGGGCGCGACGGTGCCGGTGGACTGGGTGGTGGGCGCCGTGATGCTGCTGCCGGTGGCCGAGTTCCGCGCGGTCGGCGGGTTCGACGAGTCCTTCCACATGAACTGCGAGGAGGTCGACCTCCAGCGCCGGCTGCGCGAGCGCGGCGTGCCCTCGGTCTTCGCCGGCTCCGTCGTCGCCGAGCACACGGGAGGCGGCTCCTCCGACCCCGCGCGCCGGCTGATCTGGCTGGTCGCCTCGCGCCTGCGCTACGCCCGCAAGTGGGGCGGGCGCCCCGCCGCCCTCGCCGCGGCCCTGCGCGCCGCCTCCGCCGTGAACCTCGCCGCCAACGCGGTGCGTGCCGCCGCCGGCAGCGACGTGCGCCCGCTGGCCGTCCTCCGGCGCGAGCTCCGGCTCGTCGCCGCCGCCGAGGCGGCGTCCCGGTGAGCGGGCCCGTGCTCGTGGTGAGCCCGGTCTTCCACGGCTACTGGGAGGCGCTCGAATCGGCGCTGGCCCACCTGGGCGACGACGTGGTCGTCCACCGCTACGACGCCGCGACCGGGCTGGGCCACGTGCGCGACGCACTCGGCCACCGGCTCCCCGGGGGCCGGCTCCGGCGCTCGTCGATGCGCGCCGAGACCGACCGCGCGATCGCGGCGCTGCGGGCCGTCCGGCCCCGGGCCGTCCTCGTGGTGAAGGGCGACTCCCTCGGCGACGCCTGGTGGGAGGAGATCGGCCGCGCCGGCGTCCCCGTGGTGCTCTGGCTCTACGACGAGCTCCGCAACATGGGGCACCCCGTCGACCGTCTGCGCTCCCTCGCCGGGGAGGCGGTGTCGATCGTCAGCTACTCCGTCGCCGACGTCGCCGAGCTCGTCCGCGCGGGGGTTCCGGCCGGGCACCTGCCCGACGCCTTCGACTCCCTCCTCTCCTTCCGCCCCCGCCCCTCCTCCGCGGTGACCTTCGTCGGCGCCCGCTACCCCGAGCGCGAGCGCGTGCTGCGGGAGCTCGCGGCCGGCGGGGTCGCGGTCGAGGCGTACGGGCGGCAGTGGTCGCGCCATCCCTGGGACGTGGCGCGCACCGGCCGCTGGCGCTCGGCCGGCGTCCCCGCCCGCCGCGACGTCCCGCGGGCGGGCTACTACGGAGTGATGGCCGGCTCGACCGCGACCCTGGCGCTGCACGGCGCGGGCCACGGCGGGCTCTCGATGCGCGCCTTCGAGGCGCCGGGCGTCGGGGCGCTGACCCTGATCGACCGGCCCGAGGTGGCGGAGTTCTACGAGGTGGGCAGCGAGGTGCTCGTCTTCGAGGAGCGCGACCAGCTCGTCGAGCACGTGCGGCGGGCGGGCGCGGACCCCTCGTGGGCGCGGCGCATCCGCGAGGCGGGCGCGCGCCGCACCGGCGCCGAGCACACCTTCGTGCACCGGATGCGGGAGGTGAGGGCCCTGTGGCGCTGACGCACCCGACCGACCTGGAGGCCTGGCGCCGCTGGCAGCGCGGCCGCGACCCGCTGCGCACCGCCCGGGCGGCGCTGCGGGGCTCCGAGCCGACCCGCCTGGTGCTGCACGTGCGCGGCGACCGGCCCGCGGTCCTGCTCGCGGTGGAGGCGTCGACGGCGAGCGCCCTCGCCTCGACCGCGGCCTCGCTCGCTCCTCTCGGCGGGGCTCCCGCGGCGGTCCTCGCTCCCTCCGGAGCCGGCGACGCGCTGTCCGGGCTGCTGCCGGGCCGCTGGAGGGCGCACCCGGTCGACCCGGAGGCGGACCCGCCCGCCGAGCTGCGGGGCCTCCGCGCCGTGATCGCCACCGGCCACTTCCTCGCGGCGGGAGCGGCCGCCCACCGCTGGTCCGGAATCCTCGGCGCCCGCTTCCTGGTCGTGCAGCACGGCCTGCTCACCCCCTCCGCCCCGCCGCTCCCGCCCGGAGCGACGCTGCTGGCGTTCTCGGAGGAGGACGCGGCCTTCTGGACCTCCGGCCGCAGCGACGTGGAGACCGAGGTCGTCGGCAGCCAGCTGCTCTGGACCGCGTCGCGCCGCCCGCGCCCCGAGCGGCTCGAGGAGCGGCCCCTGTTCCTCGGCCAGCTGCACGGCGCGGAGCTGCCCCGGCGGACGGCCGCGGCCACCGCCTCCCGCTTCTGCCGCGAGGCGGGCGCCGACTACCGCCCCCACCCCGCCGAGGTCGACCGCCGCTCGCGCTGGCAGCACGCGCGGTGGGAGCGCCGCGGCATCCGGGTGCTCCGCGGCGGCGACCTCGCCGCGCAGGCCCGGCCGGTCGCCTCGATCTTCTCGACCGGGGTCCTCGAGGCCGCGGCCGCCGGGATCCCCGCGTGGGTCGTCTGCGAGGACCCGCCCGCCTGGGTGCTCGAGTTCTGGAGCCGGTACCGGCTCGCGCGCTGGGGCGGGGAGACGCCGACCGCGGCTCCGCCCGTCCCGTCCGTCGAGCCGGCCGTCGCCGTCGCCCGCCGGGCACTCGCCATCGCCGAAGGAGGCACCCCGTGACCGTTCTCTGCGTCATCCCCGTGCGCGGGGGCTCGAAGGGCGTCCCGCGCAAGAACGCCCGCCCCGTCGCGGGCCGCCCGCTGGTGGTCTGGAGCATCGAGCAGGCGCTCGCCGCCGGTCTCGACGTGCTCGTGTCGACCGACGACCCCGAGCTGGCCGCGATCGCGGAGGGGGCGGGAGCGGACGTGCCGTTCCTCCGGCCCGCCGAGCTGGCGCGCGACGAGACGGCGACCGAGCCCGTCGTGCTCCACGCGATCGAGCACCGGGCCGCGCTGGGGCGCCGCCCGGACGCGGTGATGCTCCTCCAGGCGACCTCGCCGATCCGGCTCCCGGGCACCCTCGCCCGCGCGCTCGAGCAGTTCGCCTCGACGGGGGTCGACTCGCTGGTGGGCGTCGTCCCGCAGACGCCGTTCCTCTGGCGGCTGCAGGAGGGCGCCTCCGTGCCGCAGTACGACGTCACGGCCCGGCCGCGGCGCCAGGACCTCGCCGAGGCCGACTTCTTCTACCGCGAGACCGGGTCCCTCTACCTCACCCGCACCGAGGTCTACGAGCGCGAGCGCAACCGGATCGGCGGCCGGGTCGGCCTGTTCGTCATGGACGAGGCGGAGGGCGGGGACATCGACACCGAGGCGGACCTCGCGGTGGTCGAGCAGACCCTCCTCGGCCTGTCGGCGGGAGGCGGCGCATGATCATCGACCGGCACCTCGCCCCGTTCATCGTCTTCGCCGAGGACCCGGTGCTCACCGCGCTGGCCAAGATCAACGCGAACAAGCAGCGGATCGTCTTCTGCGTCGACGGGCACGGGATCCTCCGCGGGTCGGTGTCCGACGGCGACTTCCGCCGCTGGATCATCGCGAACCCGACGGCCTCCCTCGACGTCCCGGCCCTCGCCGTCGCGAACACCGCCGTCCGCACGGCGGGAGCGGACGAGCCGGCCACCGCGATCGCCGCCCGGCTCGGCCGCGACGGGATCAGCCACCTCCCGCTCGTCGACGATCGCGGGCACCTCGTCGCGATCGCGGTCGAGGGCGACCGGGCGCTGCGGATCGGCCGCCACGAGGTGGGCGACGGCCACCCGGCCTTCCTGATCGCGGAGATCGGCAACAACCACAACGGCTCGGTCGATCTGGCGCGGCGGCTGGTCGACCTCGCGGTCGAGGCGGGCGCCGACGCGGTGAAGTTCCAGCTGCGCGACCTCGACTCCCTCTACCGGCGCGCCGGCGGGGCCACCGCGGGGGAGGACCTCGGCGCCCAGTACACGATCGACCTCCTGCGCCGCTTCTCGCTGCCCGCCGAGCCGCTCCTCCGGGTCTTCGACCACGCGGCCGAGGCCGGGATCGACGTCCTCTGCACCCCGTGGGACGCCCCGAGCGTGCAGGCCCTCGTCGACTACGGGATCCCGGGCCTCAAGATCGCCTCGGCGGACCTCACCAACCACGGCCTGATCGAGGACGCCGGCACCCGGGGGCTGCCCCTGCTGCTCAGCACCGGGATGTCCCGCGAGTCCGAGATCCTCGAGTCGGTCGCGCTGCTGCGCTCGCTCGGCACCTCCTTCGCCCTGCTGCACACCCAGTCGACGTACCCGGCGCCCTACCGCGACCTCAACCTCGCCTACCTCGACCGGCTCGCCGAGATCGGCGGCGGCGTCGTCGGCTACTCCGGCCACGAGCGGGGCTGGCACGTCCCCGTCGCCGCGGTCGCCCGCGGGGCCCGCATCGTCGAGAAGCACTTCACGGTCGACCGGGGGATGGAGGGCAACGACCACACGGTGTCCCTGCTCCCGGACGAGTTCCGCCGCATGGTCGGCGAGATCCGCGACATCGAGGACTCGCTCGGCACGCGCGACGCCCGATCGGTCTCGACGGGGGAGTCGATGAACCGCGTCTCGCTCGCGAAGTCGCTGGTCGCCTCCCGCGACCTGTCGATCGGGGACGTGGTGCGCGCCGCCGACGTCGTCGTCCGCAGCCCCGGCCGGGGCCTCCAGCCCAACGAGCTGCCGCAGCTGCTCGGCCGCGCCCTCCACCGCGACGTCGAGGAGGGCGGGTTCTTCTTCGCCGGCGACCTGCGCGAGAGCACGCCGTCCGGCCGGCCGTTCCGGTTCCGCCGCCCCTGGGGCCTGCCGGTGCGGTACCACGACCACGCGGCGCTCGCCGCGGAGTCGAACGCCGACTTCCTCGAGTTCCACTTCTCGTACCGCGACCTCGAGATCGAGCCGGACGACGTGTTCACCCGCCGCCTCGACTCCGGCTTCACCACCCACCTGCCGGACCTGTTCGCGGGCGACTTCCTCGTCGACCTCGCCTCCTTCGACGATGACGTGTGGGAGCGCTCGATCGCGGAGGTGCAGCGCACCGTCGAGACCACCCGGAGCCTCGCGCGCTGGTTCCGCCAGGAGGAGGACCCGATGATGGTCGTCACGATGGGCGGCTTCACCCGGCACGCGCACGTGGCTCCGGATCAGCGCGCTCCCCTCTACGAGCGCGTCGCCGACGCCGTCGAGCGGATCGACGCGAGCGGCGTCCGCGTGCTGGCGCAGACCCTCCCGCCCTACCCGTGGCTCATGGGCGGGCAGCAGTTCCACAACCTCTTCGTGGACCCGCGCGACACCGCCGAGTTCGCGGCCGCGACCGGCACGCCGCTCTGCCTCGACGCCTCGCACACCAAGCTCGCAGCGAACCACCTCGGGCTCGCCTTCTCGGAGGCGGTGACGCTGCTCGCTCCGCTCAGCGCGCACCTGCACCTCGTCGACGCGACGGGTGTCGACGGCGAGGGGGTGCAGATCGGCGAGGGCGAGATCGACTGGCCGGACTTCGCGGCGTCGCTCGACGAGCTGGCGCCCGGGGTGCCGTTCATCCCCGAGATCTGGCAGGGGCACGTGAACAGCGGCGAGGGCTTCTGGACCGCGCTCGAGCGGCTGGAGGAGTGGCTGTGACCCCGCTCGCGCTCTGGGCGGTGCCGGTCGGCGAGTTCGGCGGGGTGGCCCGCCACGTCCTCGACGCCGCCCGGCACGGGATCCCCGGCCACCGCCTCGTCGTGCTCTGCCCGGAGGGAGCACTCGCCGAGCGGCTGCGGGAGCAGGGCTCGGCCGTGACGACCGGGCGCTTCGGAGCGTCCGCCGGCGCCGCCGCCTCCGTGGCGACCCTGCGCGCGACCGCGGCGGCTCTCCGCCCGGCGGTCGTCCACTCCCACCTCGCCCACGCCGACCTCGTGACCGCGGCGACCCCGCTGCCCCGCGGGGTCCGCCGCGTCACGACGGAGCACGGCATCGCCGGGCCCGACGTCTACCACCGCACCGCACTGCGGGCGCGGACGACCGCGGCGGCGCACCACGCGCGGCTGCGGTCGTTCCACGGCGCGATCGCCGTCTCGGAGGCCACCCGCCGCACCATGATCGAGAAGTGGCGGCCGAGCCTGCCGGTGCAGGTCGTGCTGAACGGAGTCGACGCCGCGCCCCGCGACCGCGAGCCGGGGGAGCCCGGGTCGCTCCGGGTCCTCTCGCTCGCGCGCCTGGCGCCGGAGAAGCGCCTGGACGCGCTGCTCGAGGCCTTCGCGGTGCTGCGCCGGCGCGTCCCCGGCGCCACGCTGACCGTCGCCGGCGAGGGTCCGCTCGACGGCACCCTGCGCGCCCGGGCCGAGCGGCTCGGCCTCGGCGACGCCGTGTCGTTCCCCGGCTTCGCCGATCCGGAGGCGGCGCTCGCCGCGGCGGACGTCGTCGCCCAGCTCTCGGTCTGGGAGAACTGCTCCTACACGCTGCTCGACGCGGCCGCCCGCGGGATCGGCGTGGTCGCCTCCGCGGTGGGCGGGAACCCCGAGATCGTCGAGCGGGACTCGCTGGTCGACGCCGACGACCCGGAGGCGGTGGCCGCGGCGCTGGAGCGGCAGGCGTCGAGGGCCGCGGCTCCTCGCGCCGTGCGGGACGTCGCCGCCATGTGCGGCGGGATCGCCGCCGTGTACGAGGGGGTGGCGGCGTGAGCGGCGGGTCCCTGCGGCCGGGGCTGCGCACCCTCCTCTCGCTGGCCGGCGCCGCCTCTCCGGGCTGGATCACCGCCGCCGTCGCGGGCTCCCTCGCGCTCGCGGTCCTCGACACCCTGGGCGTCGCCGCGATGGTGCCGCTCATGGCGCTGCTCACCGGGACCGACACCACCACGGGCGCGCTCGGCGTCCTCTCCGGCGTCCTCGGCTCGACGGACGTCCAGACCCTCCTCCCGATCATCGCCGGCTTCGTCGCGGTCGTCTTCGTGCTCAAGAGCGCCGGGACGATCGTCTTCCGGTGGTGGCTGCTCGGCCGCACCACGCGGATATCGGCCGACGCTGCGACGGAGCTGCTCCGGCGGTACGTCCTCGCGCCCTACGCCGTCCACCGCTCCCGGCGCCTCGCCGAGGTGTACCGGACCATCAACGACGCCAGCGCGCAGGCGGCCGGCGTGCTGCTCGGCGTGATCGGCATCGCCTCCGACCTGCTGGTGCTCGTCGCGATCGTGGCGATCCTGCTGGTCGCCTCGCCGGTCGCGACCCTGTTCGCGGCCGTCTTCTTCGCGGTGCTGCTCGGCGGCGTCCAGGCGCTCCTGCGGCGGCGGCAGGGCCGGATCGGCGAGGAGATGGCGGAGGCGGCGCTGGAGTCGTGGCAGTTCCTGCTCCCCTCGCTCGACGGGTTCCGCGAGGCGCGCCTCACGTCGAGCGCGGCGAGCCTGGTCGCCGGCTTCAGCGGGGCCAAGCGCCGCAGCGCCCAGGCTCTGCGCTCCCTCTCGCTCGTCTCGGAGCTGCCGAAGTACCTGCTCGAGATCGGCTTCGTCGTCGCCGTCGTGGGCGTCTCGGGGATCCTCGTCGCCACCGGCTCCGGCGCCGAGGCGCTCTCCGTCCTGGGCGTCTTCGCGGCCGCCTCCCTCCGCGCCCTGCCGACCCTCAACCGCGTCTCGGCCACCTTCGCGATCGTGCGCAGCGGGCAGGCGGGCCTGCGGATCGTCTCCGAGGCGGCCGAGGAGCTCGCCTCCGAGGGGGCGCACGACGAGACGCCCGGGCCGGGCGGCCGCTACTCCGGCGACATCGCGCTCGAGCACGTCACCTACCGCTACGCCGACTCCGACGTGGACGTCGTGCGGGACGTCTCCCTGGTGATCCAGCGGAACGCCACGACCGCCTTCGTCGGATCCAGCGGCGCCGGCAAGAGCACCCTCCTCGACCTGGTCCTCGGCCTGCTCCCGCCCACGAGCGGCCGGATCCTCTGCGGCGGGCGGCCGATCGACGAGGATCCGGCGGCCTGGTACGCGGGGCTCGGCGTGGTGCCGCAGGACGTGTTCCTCCTGGACGCGACCGTCGCCGCGAACGTCGCCTTCGGGGTGCCGGCGGCCGAGGTCGACCACGGGCGCGTGCGCGAGGTGCTGCGGACGGCGCAGCTCGAGGAGTTCGTCGGCGGGCTGCCGCAGGGTCTGGACACCCGCGTGGGCGAGCGCGGCGTCCGCCTCTCCG
>NZ_PSWE01000028.1:0-45143 GCF_002932195.1 Rathayibacter sp. AY1C4
GAAGCCGTAGGTGCCCAGCACGGGGAGCAGCTCGCGGCGAGCGACCTGCGCGTCACGGTCGCACCCGGCTACGAGACCTCCGGCGAGCCGCTGGACCTCTGGATCGGCGTCCGGCGCAGTGGTGCCGGAGTCGGCGCCCGGTGTGGAGTCCTGGACGCGGATCGACCCGCCCTCCTGGGCGATGCGGACCACGAACGGCTCGGCCTCGGGATCGCCGAAGGTCTGCGTCCACAGCTGACGGCCGTCGGCGGTGCGGACCTCGCGGGGCGCGTCGATCGCGCCTCCGTCGGCGTCCAGAACGAGGAGCTCGGTGTCCTCCGTGGTCGCCTCGAGGCGGACCGCCGTTCCCGCCATCGTGGCGACGGACACGTGCCCGTAGCCGATCCAGAGGTCCAGCGGCTCGCCGGAGGTCTCGTAGCCGGGTGCGACCGTGACGCGCAGGTCGCTCGCCGCGAGCGTCGCGTAGCGGCCGGGAGCGGCGCTCGAGAAGCCGTAGGTGCCCAGCACGGGGAGCAGCTCGCGGTCGGTCGGCAGCACGGCGGCGCAGGCGGCCGTGACCAGCGCGACCGTCGCGAGGGCGACCAGCGCGATCGCGCGCCTCCGGAACAGGCCGGCGAGCACGATCACCACGGCGAGCACGAGCGCGGCCGAGGCGGCTCCGACGACGAGGGCCGTCGGCCCGGAGGCGGTGAGCGAGACCAGTGCGCCGGTCAGTGCGGCGGCGCCCAGGGCGAGCAGCGTGAGGCTCGCCCGCAGCCGGGGGTTCGCGGCGCGTCGGAGGCGCTGGCGCTCCAGGCGCGCGGCGGTGACGGCGGCGGCGGCGACTCGCGCCTCCTCCGCCCGGGCGCGGGCCGTCTCGCGGGCCGACGCGCTCTGCTGGGCGCGGAACGCCTCCCGCTCGGCCCGCCAGGCCTCCTGGCGCTCGCGCCACTCGGCGACGGCCTCGGGGGACGAGGGGCGCTCGTCCTGCAGGCCGGGGTCGGGTGCGGGGTAGGCCGGAGCGGAGGGCGCGGGGTAGGGGAGCGTCGCGGAGGGGTGTGCGGACGGGGATGCCGGGGCCGGGTGGGCGGCCGCGTCGTCCGACCGCCGGCTCCGCCGCACGATCCAGACCACGAAGGCCACGATCAGCCCGAGCACCACGAGCGACCACAGCGTCCGCCCGGTCGCGGGTGCCCAGGGCATCGCCCCGGTGTACGCGCCGCCGAGCGACCAGAAGCCCTGCGCCACCGGCAGCATCGAGGCGAGCACGAGGACGCCGATCCCGGCGTGCACCCGGTCGAGCGAGCCGCGGAGCAGCCGCTCCACCGGCAGGGCGCCGTCCTGGTCGGGCAGCAGCAGCCAGGCCGCGGCGTAGAGGAGGAGCGCGGGCCCGCCCAGCACTGCGACGACGAGCACGATCCCGCGCACGATCAGCGGGTCGATGCCGAGCCGGTCGGCGATCCCCGCGCAGACGCCGCCGATCCAGCCGGGACGGCGGGGCAGGTCGAGGCCGCGCAGCCAGAGCACGAAGCGGTTCTCGGGCGCGGGGGGCGGATCGGCGGGGCCGGGGGCTCCCGGGCCGGGGCTCTCGGGGCCGGCGGCTCCGGGATCCGTCCCGATCGGCGTCGTCGCTGTGCTCGCCGCCTCCGTGCCGTCCGGCTCCGCGGAGCCCGGCGGGGTCGTGCTCTGTCCTGTCATGCTGCGAGTCTCCCGTGCGCTCCACGGCCCGGACCATCGGGGGAACCCCTGATCCGACCCCGAGAGCACCCCCGATCGTGCGGCCGACCTGTTTGGATGCAGGGGTGAGCACAGTCCCCGGCACCGCCGTCCGCCCCCCGCTGCAGCGGCCGCGGACGATGCTGCTCGGCGGAGTGTGCACCGCGGTCGCCGACCACCTCGGCTGGAGCGTGCGGAGGACCCGCCTCCTGGCCGTCCTCACGACCGCGCTCGGCGGGGGCGGCGCGCTCCTCTACCTCTGGCTCTGGGCCCTGGTGCCCCTCGCGCCGCTCGACTCGCGCGACGCGGATCCGGCCGTCCGCCGCTCCGCTCCCGTGGCCGGCCTGCTGACCCTCGCCGCCGCCGTCGCGGCGCTCGCCGTGCTGATCACCGTCGACAGCGGCGACGACGCCGACATCACGCGCGCGCTCGTCGCCGTCGGCCTGCTCGCGGGAGGAGCCGTCGGCTGGAGCCTCGGGCTCGACCGCGGCGACGCCGTCCGCCCCGCCCGGTACGGCTCCGCGGTGCGCCTCGCCTCCTGCGCGCTGCTGGTGCTCGCCGGAGCGGCCGTGCTCACCGGCCGCCCGAGCGCCCTCAACGCGGTGCTCGCCGTGGGCGTGCTGCTGATCGCCGCCGGTGTGCTGGCCGCGCCCCGGGTGGTGACCCTCTGGTCCGAGCTGATGGGCGAGCGGGCCGCCCGCGTGCGCGAGGAGCAGCGGGCCGAGATCGCCGCGCACCTGCACGACTCCGTGCTGCAGACCCTCGCGCTCATCCAGAACCGCGCCGGAGCCTCGAGCGAGGTCGCCCGCATCGCCCGCGCCCAGGAGCGGGAGCTGCGCGACTGGCTGTTCGAGCGCGACGTCCCGGTCGCCAACGACCTGGCCGCCGAGGTCCGAGCGATCGCCGCCGCCGTCGAGCTCGACTACCCCGTGCACCTCGAGGTGGTGGCCGTCGGAGCGTCCGTCCCCGGCGCCGCCGCGCTCCTCGCCGCGACCCGCGAGGCCGTGCTGAACGCGGCCCGGCACGCGGGCGGCGACGTCTCGGTGTACCTCGAGTCCTCCGTGCAGGGCGTCGACGTGTTCGTGCGCGACCGCGGCCCCGGCGTCGTCCTCGACGAGGTGCCCGGGGACCGCCTCGGCATCCGCGAGTCGATCATCGGCCGGATGGCGCGCGCGGGCGGCAGCGCGACCGTGCGCCCCGGAGTCGGCGGCACCGGCACCGAGGTGCATCTGCGGCTCCCCGCGGAGGTCGAGCGGTGACCCGCGTGCTGCTGGTCGACGACCACTCCATCTTCCGCTCCGGCCTGCGGGCCGACCTCGCCCCCGAGCTCGAGGTCGTCGGGGAGGCGGCCGACGTCGACTCCGCCGTCGGCCTGGTCGCCTCGCTCGCGCCCGAGGTGGTGCTGCTCGACGTGCACCTGCCGGGCGGTGCGGGCGGAGGCGGGGCCGAGGTGCTGCGGCGCAGCGCCGGGTCGTCGTCGCGCTTCCTGGCGCTGAGCGTCTCGGACGCTGCGGAGGACGTGGTCGGCGTGATCCGCGCCGGCGCACGCGGCTACATCACCAAGGCCAGCTCCGGAGCCGAGGTGAGCCGGGCCGTGCTCGCGGTGGCGGGCGGGGACGCCGTGTTCTCGCCGCGCTTGGCCGGCTTCGTGCTCGACGCCTTCGGGGCGCTGGCGGGCGAGCAGGCGGAGTCGGTGGACGAGCTCGACCGGCTCTCGGCCCGCGAGCGCGAGGTGATGCGCCTGATCGCCCGCGGCTACGCCTACAAGGAGGCGGCGGCCGAGCTCTTCATCTCGGTCAAGACGGTCGAGTCCCACGTCTCCGCCGTCCTCCGCAAGCTGCAGCTCTCCTCCCGCTACGAGCTCACCGCCTGGGCCTCCGCGCGCCGCCTGCTCTGAGGCGCGCGCGAGCAGTCAACCCCGTCCCTCCTCCCGCTCCTGCCGTCCGACACTGTCGGGACACGACAGGAAAGGACGACCCGATGGTGACCACCACCCCCGCTCTCCCGACCCTGGCCGAGCTCCTCCGCGACTCCCGGCCCGTGTCGCAGCTCTACGTCGACCTCGCGATCGACTCCGGCGATCCGCCGGACATCTCGCTCGAGCGCGCCACGTCCCTCGGAGACGAGCTCGCCCGCCAGGGTGCGCCGCAGGCCGACATCCGGGCCCTCACCGCTCTGCTCGAGGGGGCCGGGCGCCCCCAGGGCGGCTGCTGCCTCTTCGCGGTCGCCGTGGACGGGAGGGTCGTGCTGAACGAGGTGCTGCCGGGTCGGCCGGTCGCGCCCGAGGGCGTCTCCTACAGCCCGCTCCCCGACATCGTGCCGCTGCTGCAGCACCGGCCCGACCTGCGCGTCCTCGTCGTCGAGACCTCGCGGGACGGCGGCGAGATCCGCCTGCACCGCCTGGGCGCGCAGCGACCCGAGGCCGAGCAGGCCGTGCAGGGCCGCACCGACACCCTCCACAAGGCGCAGGCCGGCGGCTGGCGGCACGACCGGTTCCACCACCACGCGGAGGAGATCTGGCGGCGCACGCAGGCCGAGCTCGCCGCCGCGGTGGACGAGCTCGTGCGCGTGCACCGGCCGTGCCTGCTGGTCGTCGCGGGGGACATCCACGCCCGGCAGCTGCTCGCGCAGCAGCTCTCGCCGAGCAGCGCCGCGATCCTGGCCGTCGAGCCCGTGAACACGCGGGCCGCCGGCAGCGAGGAGGGGGCGCTGGAGCGGTTCGTCGACGAGCAGCTCGACCGCATCCTGCTGCGCGAGAAGGAGGACGTGCTCGACGCCCTGCGCACCGGGGAGCCGCGCCGCACCGTCGAGTACTCGCTCGGCGCGATCGTCACGGCGCTGGCCTCGGCACAGGTCGAGACGCTGGTACTCGACCCCGGCCGGCTGCGCGAGCGCGCTCTGCTGGCGCTCGCCGCGGAGCCGTGGGTCGCGTCGGCCCCGGAGGAGGCGCTGGGCGCCGAGGTGATCGACTCCGTCGACGCCGCCCTCGCGCTGGCCCGCGCCGCCGTGCTCACGGACGCGCGCGTGCTCGTCACCGACTCCCGCACCGCTCCGGAGGGGATCGACGTGGTGACGCTGCCGCACGGCCCCGACGCCGCGGCGATCCTCCGCTGGCGCACCGGCCCGCCGGTCCCGGGGGCCTGAGCGGCGGGTCCCCGAGCGCGACAGGGCCCGGGCCCCGATCCTGCGATCGGTCCCGGGCCCTGTCACGCCTCACGCCTGCTGGTCGTCCTCGCCCTCGGAGGCCGCGCGGCGGCGCGCTCCGAGTCCGAGCGCGGTGGCGCCCGCGGCCAGGAGCGCGGTGGCGCCCGCGATCAGGCCGACGCTCTCGACTCCGGTCGAGGCCAGCCCGCCGCCCGAGCCCCCGACGGGCAGCGGGGTGGGAGTGCCGGTCGGCGCGGTCGTGGGCACCGGGGACGGAGCCGCGGTGGGCGCCGCGGTCGGCCCGGCGGTCGGCGCCGTGGTGGGAGTCGCCGTGGGCGCGGTGGTCGGCGGGGTCGTCGGTGCCGTGGTCGGCCCGGCGGTCGGCGTCGGAGTCGGCGCCACCACCTGCGACGCCGGCAGGATCTGCACGATGGTCGGACGCGGTGCCGCCACCGCTCCCGCCGCCGTCGATCCGTAGTCCGGGAAGAACGAGGTCGGCGCCTCGAAGGTGCCCTCCTCGCCCGGGTGCTGCACCGCCACGAACACGTGCTGGTCGAGGTCGTGGACGATCGGTCCGCAGGTCTCGGCGTCGCGGGGCACCGAGAGGAACTGCTCCACCCTGCCGCGCGTCGCGCCCTCGAGCGCGACCTTGAAGAGCCCGTCGTTGTAGCCGATGCCGCTCGGGGCGCCGTCGGTCGAGATCCAGAGGTTCCCGACCGAGTCGAAGGCCAGGTTGTCCGGGCACGAGATCGGCGAGACCTGGTCCGCCGGGAAGCCGGAGAAGTAGACGACGTCGCCCTGCGCCTGGTCGCCGCAGAGCATCAGCAGGTTCCAGGTGAAGGTGCGGCCGGTCTGGTCGCCGCCGTCCTCGATGATCTCGACGATGTGGCCGTCGCGGTTCTCGGTGCGCGGGTTGACCTCGGTCGCTCCCTCCTTCGCGCCCTCGGTGCCGCGGGCGGAGTTGTTGGTGCAGGCCACGTAGATCCGGCCGCTGACCAGGCTGGGCTGCACGTCCTCGCAGCGGTCCATCTTGGTCGCGCCCGCGGCGTCCGCCGCCTGGCGGGTGTGGACGAGCACCTCGGCGACGCTCATCCCGGCGATCGTCGAGGCGCCGTTCAGCACCAGGGGCAGCCACTCGCCGATGCCGTCGAAGCCGCCGTCCGAGGGGACCGCCCCGGTGCCGGTGATCTCGGCCACGGGGGAGTCGCCGGTGAAGCGGGCGACGTAGAGGTCGCCCTCCTCCAGCAGGGTCTTGTTGTGGGCGCGGTCGCCCTCGATGTAGCGCTTCGTCGAGACGAACTTGTAGAGGTAGTCGAAGCGCTCGTCGTCCCCCTGGTACGCGACCACGCGGCCGTCCGGGGCGATGATGACGTTCGCGCCCTCGTGCTTGAGCCGGCCGAGCGCCGTGTGCTTCTTCGGCGTGGAGTCGGGGTCGAAGGGGTCGAACTCCACGATCCAGCCGAAGCGGTTCGGCTCGTTCTCGTAGCCCGGGGTGCGGGCGTCGAAGCGGGGGTCGTCGAGCTCCCAGAGGCGCGAGGTCTCGGAGTCGGCGAGGCCGTAGCGCTTCTCGGCGTCGCTCGTGCCGACGGCGCGGAAGTAGCCGTTGAAGTTCTCCTCGCCCGAGAGGATCGTGCCCCACGGCGTCGTGCCCCCGGAGCAGTTGCCGAGCGTGCCGAGCACGGTGCGGCCCTCGGGGTCGGCGACCGTCTTCAGCGGGTCGGTGCCGGCGGCGGCGCCGGTCACCTCGTAGGGGGTGTCGATCAGGTAGCGGCGGTTGCGCTCGCCCCCGCGGACGTAGGCCCACGGGCGGTCGACCGCGGTGCGGACCAGCTCGACGACGCTGAGGCCGTGGGCGGCGCGGCCGACGGCGCGCACGCGCTCCGGCTCCGCCTCGAGCTGCGCGGCCGGGAACATGATGCTCTCGTTCGTGTACTCGTGGTTCACGACGAGCAGGGCGCGGAGGCGCTTCGAGCCCGGGATCTCGACGATGTCGGTGTAGTCGTTGTTGTAGCCGAACTGCGCGGCCTGGGCGGCCTCCGTCTGGTCGGCGATGTCGAAGGCGGGGCTGTCGGCGAAGAGCGGGTCGCCCCAGCGGATGATCGGCTGCCAGGCGAAGCCCTCGGGGACGGTGAACCGGTCGACCGTGTACGGCACCGGAGCGATGGGAGTGAAGGCGAGCGGCGAGCCGTCGGCCGCGGTCGCCACGGCCGCCTCGGCGGTGGGCGCTCCTCCGGCGGAGGCGACGGCGACGGTGACCGCGCCGGCCAGGCCGAGGCCGAGGGCGCTGCGGCGGGAGAGCTGCGACGAGACGATGTCGCGGAAGTAGCTGTTGTGCGACGTGTTGCAGGTCGCGGTGGAGCAGGCGTTGGCGCACTTCAGCGCGCAGGTGACGGGGCTGCGCTTGCCGCGCACGTGGCCGGCCATCGGGAGGAGGAGCGGGCGGCGGGCGGTGTCTGACATGGAGGTCCTTCGATCACGAGCAGGAGACGCGATCGAGGCAAGCAGGGGGAGGGGGCGCCGATGCCGCCGGGTGGAGGCTCCTCCCTGAACGGATTGTGAACGTTCTCACAAGAAGGTGAGGCTCACCTTCCCTCCCGGCGGCCCTCCGAGCGCGCCTCCAGGACCGCCCCGACGTTCCCCGCGATCCACTCGACGACCGGCAGCAGCCGATCCGCCAGCTCCGCTCCCAGCGGCGTCAGCCGGTACTCGACGTGCGGCGGGACGACCGGCCGCGCCTCGCGGTGCACGAAGCCGTCCTCCTCCAGGATCCGCAACGTCTGAGCGAGCATCTTCTCGCTGATCCCGCCGATCCGGCGCCGCAGAGCGCTCCAGCGCAGCGTGCCCGGAGCGAGCGCCGCGAGCACCAGGACGCCCCACTTGCTGGTGACGTGGCCGAAGACCTCGCGGCTCGGGCAGTCGGCGGAGTAGACGTCCCCGGCGAGCAGGGGGGAGTCGGCGATCGTCATGGGTGCTCCTCGGGACAGGGGTGATGACAGTACTAACGAAATAGTGGGTACTGCATTCCGGGAAGCAGGAGGAGGATGCGCCGGTTGCACCCTCCTGGCGGCGGACCCCGCCCGCCCCACCCGTCAGGAAGGACCCCTCATGACCCTCGTCGTCACCGGAGCCACCGGTCACCTCGGCCGTCTCGCCGTCGAGCACCTGCTCGCCCGCGGCACCGCCGCCTCCGACATCGTCGCCACCGGCCGCGACGCCGCGAAGCTCGAGGCGCTCGCCGCCGACCTCGGCGTCCGCACCGCCGTCGCGGACTTCGACGACCCCGCCTCGCTCGACGACGCCTTCTCCGGCGCCGAGGCCGTCCTCCTCGTCTCGGGCTCCGAGGTCGGCAGGCGCGTCGCGCAGCACACCGCCGCGATCGACGCCGCCGTCCGCGCCGGCGCGCGCCTGGTCTACACGAGCGCCCCGAAGGCGACCACGAGCGCGCTCATCCTCGCCCCCGAGCACAAGGCCACGGAGGAGGCGATCGCCGCCAGCGGCGTCCCCGCCGTCGTCCTCCGCAACGGCTGGTACAACGAGAACTACGAGCAGACCGTCGCCGAGCTCGCCTCCACCGGCAGCACCCTCTCGAGCGCCGGCGAGGGCCGCGTCGCCAGCGCCGCGCGCACCGACTACGCCGAGGCCGCAGCGGTCGCCCTGACCGACCCGTCCCTGGTCGGCACCGTGCACGAGCTCTCCGGCGACACCGCCTGGAGCTTCGACGAGCTGGCCGCGATCGTCGCCGAGGTCGCCGGACGCGACGCCGCGATCAGTCACGTCTCCTCCGACGAGCACGCCCGCGTCCTCACCGGCGCCGGCGTCCCCGAGGGCGGAGTCGGCTTCGTCGTCGGCCTCGACGCGAACATCGCCGACGGCCTCCTCGGCGGGACCGACGGCTCGCTCGCCCGCCTGATCGGGCGGCCGACCACGCCGATCCGCGCGTACGTCGAGGAGCAGCTCGGGCGCTGACGCTCCGGCGTCCCCGTCGGCCACCGTCCGGCTCGCAGGAGCAGTCCGCCCCCGCGAGCCGGACGGTGGCGCGCCCGGCCCTCCCGCGGCTCCGCGCCCGCCCTCCGCGGCTCCGCGCTCGACCCGCCGCACCTCGCGCCACCGTGTCGGCGGCCCGACGTAGGCTGTCCGCCATGACCTCGACGACGCCTCGCTCCGGTATCGACCGCTCCGAACTCGACCCCGCGACGCGCCCGCAGGACGACCTCTACCGGCACGTCAACGGGCTCTGGATCGACCGCACCGAGATCCCCGCCGACAAGGCGCGCTACGGCTCCTTCCACGTCCTCCAGGAGGAGGCGGAGAAGGCCGTGCGCGACATCATCGTCGAGGCGCAGACCGCGCAGCACGGCACCGAGGAGCGCCTGTTCGGCGACCTCTACGCCTCCTTCATGGACGAGGAGCGGGCCGAGGAGCTCGGCGCCGCCCCGATCGCCGACGACCTCGCCGCCGTGCAGCGGGTCGACTCGATCCCCGGCCTGCTCCGCGCGGTCGGCGCCTTCGAGCGCACCGGCGTCCCCGGGCTCTTCGGCCTCTTCGTCGACAACGACCCGGGCAGCCCCGAGCGCTACCTCGTCTTCGTCAACCAGGGCGGCCTCGGCCTGCCGGACGAGAGCTACTACCGCGAGGAGGAGTTCGCCTCCGTCCGCGAGGCCTACACGCCGTTCGTCGCGCGGATGCTGGCGCTGGCCGGCATCGACGCCGCCGAGGCCCGCGCCGAGCGCATCGTCGCCCTCGAGACCGATCTGGCTGCCGCCCACTGGGACAAGGTCCGCAGCCGCGACAGCCAGGCGACCTACAACCTCCGCTCCTGGTCCGAGGTCGAGGAGCTCGCCGCGGGCGTCGACCTCGGCGTGTGGCTCACTGCGATGGGCGCTCCGGAGGGGGCGCTCGCCGAGGTGGTCGTCCGCCAGCCGAGCTTCCTCCAGGGCCTCGCGGGCCTGCTCATCGAGGACCGGCTCCCGGCCTGGCGCGACTGGCTGTCCTGGCAGGTGATCCGCGGAGCCGCGGCCTACCTGTCCAGCGGCTTCGTCGACGCCAACTTCGACTTCTACGGCCGCACCCTCACCGGCACCCCGCAGAAGCGGGAGCGCTGGAAGCGCGCCGTCTCGCTCGTCGAGGGGTCGCTCGGCGAGGCGGTCGGCCGCACCTACGTCGCCCGCCACTTCCCCGAGACGGCGAAGGCCGCGATGGACGTGCTGGTCGCGAACCTCATCGAGGCGTACCGCCGCTCCATCGTCGACCTGGAGTGGATGAGCCCCGCCACCCGCGAGCGCGCGCTCGAGAAGCTCGCGAAGTTCACGCCCAAGATCGGCTACCCGGTGCGCTGGCGCGACTACTCCGCCCTCTCGATCGACCCGGCCGACCTGCTCGGCAACGCCCGCCGCGTGGCCGAGTTCGAGTTCGCCCGCGAGCTCGGCAAGATCGGCCGCCCGCTCGACCGCGACGAGTGGTTCATGACCCCGCAGACGATCAACGCGTACTACAACCCGGGCTTCAACGAGATCGTCTTCCCGGCCGCGATCCTGCAGTTCCCCTTCTTCGACGAGGCCCGCGACCCCGCCGCGAACTACGGAGCGATCGGCGCCGTCATCGGTCACGAGATCGGCCACGGCTTCGACGACCAGGGCTCGCGCTTCGACGGCGACGGCCGCCTCACCGACTGGTGGACCGAGGAGGACCGGGCCGCGTTCGAGGAGCGGACGAAGGCGCTCATCGCGCAGTACGACGCGCTCGCTCCCGCGACCACGCCCGGGCACCACGTGAACGGCGCCCTGACCATCGGCGAGAACATCGGCGACCTCGGCGGTCTCGGCATCGCCTGGAAGGCGTACCTGCTCTCGCTGGACGGCGAGGAGCCGCCCGTCGTGGACGGCCTGACCGGCGCCGAGCGCTTCTTCCTCTCCTGGGCGCAGGCCTGGCAGCAGAAGTCCCGCGACGAGGAGACGATCCGCCTCCTCGCCATCGATCCGCACGCTCCGGCCGAGTTCCGCTGCAACCAGATCGTCCGGAACATCGACGAGTTCTACGCTACTTTTGACGTCTCCGAAGGCGACGCCCTCTGGCTCTCCCCGAGCGAGCGCGTCACCATCTGGTAGTCGCCGCCGACCACCTCCGCACCACGGACGAGGAGCCCCGGGCATCGAGAGCCGACCGATGCCGCGGGGTCGTCCGCCGATCGCGCGTCCTGCCGGCGCGTGAGGACCCAGGTCCCCCCTCCGCACGACCGCACTCCCGACCCGTAGAGGGGCCGTACCCGTGGTGATCCCCACCAGCGAGACCCGCCGTGAGAGCCGACGCAACCGCCGGGGGCGCCACAAGGGCGGCGGCGACCGCGAGAACTTCCAGCGCGGCTTCGACGCCCTCGGCCGTCTCGCGATCGACGGGGTCGTCGTCTCGGCGCGCGCCGTCGACCTGGCGACCGGCCGCACCCTGTTCGCGGTCGACGACTCCGTCTCGATGCCCACCGCCTCCCTCGGCACCGTCGTGCTGCTGATCGAGGTCGCCGCCCGGCTGGCGAACGAGCCGCAGGAGAACCTGCGCCTGGTCGACCGGACCGCGGCGGACGCGGTCTCGGGCTCCGGGCTCTGGCAGCACCTCCAGGTGCCGTCGATGCCGATCGCCGACCTCGCCGCCCTCGTCGGGGCCTCCAGCGACAAC
Source organism: Rathayibacter sp. AY1C4 (assembly GCF_002932195.1). NCBI lineage: Bacteria > Bacillati > Actinomycetota > Actinomycetes > Micrococcales > Microbacteriaceae > Rathayibacter > Rathayibacter sp. AY1C4. Next base: position 11,506 of record NZ_PSWE01000028.1, read on the forward strand.
CTCGCGACCAACGTCCTGCTGCGCCGCGTCGGTCTCGACGCCGTGCGCGAGCGGGCCGAGGCGCTCGGCCTCTCCCGCACCGCCCTGCTCGACGTCGTGCGCGACGAGCGCGGCCCGGACGACGCGCCGCAGCTCTCGATCGGCTCCGCCCGCGAGCTGACCTGGCTGCTCGCCACCCTCGCGAACGGCGAGATCGTGGACGCCGCCGTGAGCTCGCGGGTGATCGGCTGGCTCTCGCTCGGCACCGACCTCTCGATGGTCGCCGCCTCGTTCGGGCTCGACCCGCTCGCGCACCGCCACCCCGACCACGGGGTCCTGCTCGTCAACGCGACCGGCACCGACGTCGGCGTCCGCGCCGAGGCCGGCGTCCTCCGCGGCCCGCGCGCCGGAGTCGCCTACGCGGTCGCCACCCAGTTCGACGACACGACCCTGCACTACCGCCTCGCGGTGCTGGAGGGCATGCGCACCCTCGGAGCCGACCTGCTCGAGTACGTGCACTGACGGCTGCCGGGGCGGAGGCTCCTCCGGAGCAGGCCGACCCCGCGGGGCCCCTCGGGTGCCCCGTCAAGTCCGTGACCGCCTCCGGGGACGCGACCTAGGCTGCCCGCAGCGGCGCCGCCTCCCGGGCGCACCGCGGAGAGGGAACCATGAGCAGCTTCGGCTTCGACGCCCCCGAGGACGTCACCGACACCACCCGCCCCGACGGCGACTCCCTGCCGGTCCCGCCGGAGGACCCGGCCGAGATCGACGACCCCGAGTCGATCGACGAGGCGCTCGACCAGGGCGCCGACGCCCGCCTCGGCGACGACCAGGACCCGCCGGAGCACCCCTTCATCCCGTCGCCCAGCTGATCGGCCGGCCGGGCGCCCCAGCGGCGCCCGGCCTCCTCCGACCTGGCTGCTCCTCAGAGCCGACTACTCCTTCGACCCCGGCTTCAGGCGGTGCGCGAGGCGCTTGATCGGGTGGGCGGGCTCGCGCTCCGCCGGATCCTCGACCTCGAGGCCGTAGAACGTGCCGATGTCGCCGACGAACGCCTTGCGGCGGGCCTTGTCGTAGGCGCGGATCTCGCGGCGGAAGGCGATCACCGTCGCGACGCACATCAGGATCATCACGACGCTGAACGGCAGGGCCGAGAGGATCGCCGCGGTCTGCAGGGCGTCGAGGCCGCCGGCGACCAGGAGCGACAGGGCGAGCAGCGCGGTCGCGACGGCGAAGAACACGCGGATGCGGTTGCGCGGCTCCGGCTCGCCGCCGGTCGCGATCATCGACATCACGAGCGCTCCGGAGTCGGCGGAGGTCACGAAGAAGACGCCGATCAGGAGGATCGCGCCGATCGTCAGCACCGAGCCCGCGGGCAGTCCCTGCAGCATCGAGAAGAGCGCCAGGTTGGTGTCGACCGAGCCGTCGGCGCCGACGAGGCCGCCGTCGCCGTAGAGCTCGCGGTAGATGGCGGTGCCGCCGAGGACGCTGAACCAGAGGAAGGTCATGATCGTCGGCACGAGCAGCACGCCGCCGACGAACTCGCGGACCGTCCGGCCCTTGGAGACGCGGGCGATGAAGATGCCGACGAACGGCGCCCACGACATCCACCAGCCCCAGTAGAACGTGGTCCACGAGGCCTGCCACTGCTCGCCCTCGCGCCCGGCGTAGGCGCTGACCGTGAAGGTCAGGCCGATGAAGTTCTGCAGGTAGTTGCCGAGCGACTGCACGAACTCGCGGAGGAGGAACTGGGTCGGGCCGGCGACGAGCACGAAGACGAGGAGCGCGGCGGCGAGCAGCAGGTTGCCGGTCGAGAGCCACTTCATGCCCTTGCCCACGCCCGAGATCAGCGAGAAGACGGTCAGGCCCGTGACCACGGCGATGACCACGATCTGCACGGTGAGCGACGACTCCACGATGCCGCTCGCCTCCAGGCCCGCCGAGATCTGGGTGACGCCCAGGCCGAGCGAGGTCGCGACTCCGAACATGGTGCCGACCAGGGCGACCACGTCGATCGCGTTGCCCCAGCCGCCGCGGACCCGGCGGCCCAGCAGCGGCTCCAGCGCCCAGCGGATCGACACCGGCCGCTTGCGGCGGTGGATCGCGTAGGCGAGGGCGAGGCCGACCACCACGTAGATGGACCAGGCGTGGACGCCCCAGTGCAGGTAGGTCTGCGAGATCGCGCTCTGCGCGAGCTGCGTCTCGGTGCCGGTGACGCCCGGGCGCGGAGTGGCGAAGTGGGTGAGCGGCTCTGCGACGCCGTAGAAGACGAGGCCGATGCCCATGCCGGCGGCGAAGAGGAGCGAGATCCAGGCGAGCATCGAGAACTCGGGCTCGTCGTCGTCGGCGCCGAGCTTGATGTCGCCGAAGCGGCTGACGCCCATCCAGATCGCGAAGGCCACGAAGACCGCGGCGATCAGCACGTAGTACCAGCTGAACGTGTTGACGACCGTGGTCTGCAGTGTCGAGAACACGGAGGTCGCGGCGTCGGGCGCGAGGATCGCGAAGGCCGCGATCGACAGCGTCAGGACGGCGGCGGGCCAGAAGACCCACCGCGCGAGGCGGTGCGGAGGGGCGGTCGTGCCCGCGGTGGCGGGGGCGGTGTCCGGGGAGGACGGGTGCTCGGACATGGGGTCCTCTCGTCGGCGGCAACCGTCCACGGTACACGGGGGCCCGTCGGCGGCCCCGGCCGGGGGAGCCGGGCTGGCATGATCCGGCCCCGGTGCGGGAGGCTGGACCCGTGCAGTTCAGAGTCTTCACCGAACCCCAGCAGGGCGCGAGCTACGAGGACCTCCTCGCCGTCGCGCAGGCCGCCGAGAGCCTGGGCTACGACGGCTTCTTCCGCTCCGACCACTACCTCCGGATGGGGGACGGCGATCCCGGCGTGGGCCCGTCCGACGCGTGGACGACGCTCGCCGGCCTCGCCCGCGAGACCGAGCGGATCGCGCTCGGCACCCTCGTCTCCTCCGTCACCTACCGGCCGCCGGGGATCCTCGCGATCCAGGTCGCCCAGGTCGACGCGATGTCCGGGGGCCGTGCCGAGCTCGGCCTCGGCACCGGCTGGTTCGAGCAGGAGCACGCCGCGTACGGCATCCCCTTCCCTCCGCGCCGCTTCGACCTCCTCGAGGAGCAGCTCGAGATCGTGACCGGCCTGTGGTCGACGCCGGTCGGCGAGCGCTACTCCTTCGCCGGCGAGCACTACACGCTGACCGACTCCCCTGCCCTGCCCAAGCCCGCCCGCCTGCCGCTGCCGGTGATCGTCGGTGGCGGCGGCCCCAAGCGCACCCCGGCGCTCGCGGCGCGGTTCGCGAGCGAGTTCAATCTGCCCTTCCCCGAGTTCGACGCGATCCCGGGGGCCTTCGAGCGCGTCGACGAGGCGTGCCGGGCGATCGGGCGCGAGCCCTCGTCGCTGGTGCACTCGGTCGCGCTGATCGCGGTCGGCGGAGGGGACGAGGCGGAGTTCACGCGTCGTGCGGCGGCGATCGGCCGCGAGCCCGCCGAGCTGCGCGAGCACGGAGTGGCCGGCGGCGTCGACGAGGCGGTCGACCGCCTCGAGTCCCTCCGCGAGGCCGGCTGCGAGCGCGTCTACCTGCAGTTCATGGACCTGCAGGACCTCGACCACCTCGACTTCTTCGCCCGGGAGGTCCTGCCGCGCCTGTCGGCGTAGGGCGGGCGCCGCTGCTGACTCTGCTCCGACCGTCCAGGAGTCGTCGCACTCGCGCTCGACTGCGACGACTCCTGGCTTCTCGCGGTCCCCGTCCTCGTGCCCCCGCGCCGAGTGCGACGACTCCTGGTCACTCGGGGGCTGCGGGCAGCACGCTCCGGCCCGCGCGCCCGGGCGTCCGCCCGCGCCGCGGCCTACGCTGGAGGGATGGCGGACACGATCGAGCGCGCGGACGAGCGCCTGGCGACCCGCTCGGCGGCCGAGGTCCCGTGGATCGTGCTGGTCTGGGACGATCCGGTCAACCTGATGTCGTACGTCTCGTACGTCTTCCGCAGCTACTTCGGCTTCGGCCGGGCCGAGGCGGAGCGGCTGATGCTGCAGGTGCACACCGAGGGGCGCGCGGTCGTCGCGACCGGCAACCGCGAGGAGATGGAGCGGCACGTGGAGGCGATGCACGGCTACGGCCTGTGGGCGACGCTGCAGAAGGCCGACGCGTGAGCGCCCCGCTGCTCCCGGCCGCCGCGGAGACCGGAGAGCACCCCGCTCGCGGCATCCGAGGACTCGGCTGATGCGCGCGTTCCGCCGCGACTCCTCCGGAGCGGCCGTCGCCCGCTTCGACCGCGAGGAGGCCGGGATCCTCCGCCACCTGGCCGGCGAGATGCTCGAGCTGCTCGACCGCGGGGCGTCCTCGGAGGAGGCCCGCTCCGATCCAGCGCTCGCGCGCCTCCTGCCCGACGCCTACCGCGACGACGCCGAGGCGGCCGACGAGTTCCGCCGCTTCACCGCTCCGGACCTCGCCGCCCGCAAGATGGACGACGCCCGCGCCGTCACGGCGGCCCTCGACGCCGGCGACGGCACGAGTCACGGCCGGATCTTCGAGGGGCTGGGCGAGGTCGCGGTCCGTCTCGAGGAGCCGCAGGCGATCGCCTGGCTCCGCGCACTGACCGACATGCGGCTCGCTCTGGCCGTGCGGCTGGGGATCGACGACACCGACGACGTCGTCCCGGAGGAGGGGAGCGCGGCCGCGATCCGCAGCGTCTACGACTGGCTGGGCGGCGTGCAGGACGGACTCGTCCGCGCCGTCGACGTGTGATCCGCTCGTCCTTCCAGCGATTCCACAGCTGTGGACAACCCTGTGGAAAGGTGTGGAGAACCGGCTCCGGGAGCACCTCCGAACGGCGGAGCGCCGGGCGCGGGGGTGTGGAAACGCGTAGCGTCCACCCTGTGAACACTCCGAGCACCGCCGACGCCCAGCGCACCGCCGACGACATCCAGGACTCGCGGGCGGTGCGGACCCTCGCCCGCGGCGGCTTCGCGGCGAACGGCCTCGTCCACCTCCTGATCGGAGTGATCGCGCTCGGCGTGGCCCGCGGCGGCGGAGGCGAGGCCGACCAGAGCGGTGCTCTCGGCGCCCTCGCGGCGCAGCCCGGCGGTCTGGTGATCCTCTGGATCTGCACGGTCGGCCTCTTCGGCCTGGCGCTCTGGGGGCTGCTCGAGGCGTTCCTCGTCCGCCCGCGCGAGAGCGCCCTGAAGACCTGGGGCAGCCGGCTGAAGGAGGCGGGCAAGGCCGTCGTCTACGGCGCCCTCGGCGTGACGGCGCTGAAGTTCGCGACGGGCGGCGGGTCGAGCTCGTCCGAGTCGTCCGAGAGCGCGAGCGCGCAGGTGCTCTCGGCGCCGGGCGGAGTCGTGCTGCTCGTGATCGCGGGACTGGCCGTCCTCGCGGTCGGCGGCGTCTTCGTGTACCGCGGAGCGAGCAGGAAGTTCCTCGAGAACGTCGCGGAGCCGGGCGGTACGGCGGGCACCGTCGTCACCGTGCTCGGCGTCGCCGGCTACGTCGCCAAGGGCGTGGTCCTCGGCGCTCTCGGCGTGCTGCTGATCGTCGCCGCCGTCACCCATGATCCGGAGCAGGCGGGCGGGCTCGACGAGGCGCTGAAGTCGCTCGTGGAGCTGCCGGCAGGTGTGCTCCTCCTCGGCTTCGTCGCCGTCGGGCTCATCGCCTACGGGCTCTTCTGCTTCGCCCGCGCGCGCTGGCCGCGCCTCTGATGTCGGATAGCGGATCCGCTCCTTACATGTCACCCCCCTTCCGCGCAACTGGTCCCGCCGTCCCGGAGTCGGTGACACGCTGAGGCCTGTGAGTGCTGGAGGCGAGGACGCGACCGGTGGACGGGTGCGTCCGCCGCTGACGCAGGACGCCGCCCGTCTGCTGACCCGCTCCGCCACGGGGGACGCCTCCGCTCTGGGAGAGCTCGTCGACCGCTTCGGCGGCCTCGTCTCGGCGTGCGTCGGCACGGTCCAGGCCGACCCGGCCGGCCGCGACCGGCTCTGCACCGACGTCTTCACCGCCGTCTGGCGCCGCTCCCGCGAGGGCGCCCGCTCGCCGGAGCCCGTGCTCTGGGTGCTCGAGGTCCTCTGCGAGACCCTCGGGTCCGCGCACGAGCTCGCCCGGCGTCCGCTCGGCAGCAGCCTGCTCGCCCTCGACTGCCCGGACCGCGAGCTCCTGCTGCTGGCTGCGGCCGGCGGCTTCTCGCAGGCCGAGATCTCGGCGCTGACCGGGATCGACGAGTTCCGGCTGCGCTCGATCCTCCGGAACGCGCTCGAGACGCTCCAGGGCCGCGACAGCGATCTTCTGACGGCCTGACCGCCGGAGCCGTCGCGGGAGTAAAGTTGAGTCCGTCGAACTCAACTTTCGAGCCACGGAGGAGACCACCATCATGCAGGCCGGTCGGATGCCCCAGCAGGACGAGAAGTCCGCACTCGAGCAGTACGGCGTCAACCTGACCGCCATCGCGGCGAGCGGCAAGCTCGACCCGGTGATCGGGAGGGACGCCGAGATCCGGCGCGTCAGCCAGGTGCTCACGCGCCGCACCAAGAACAACCCCGTCCTCATCGGCGAGCCCGGCGTCGGCAAGACCGCCGTCGTCGAGGGGCTCGCCCAGCGGATCGTCGCGGGCGACGTCGCCGAGAGCCTCAAGGGCAAGCAGCTCGTCAGCCTCGACCTCTCGGCCCTGATCGCCGGAGCGAAGTACCGCGGCGAGTTCGAGGAGCGGCTGAAGGCCGTGCTCCAGGAGATCGAGGAGTCCGACGGCCGGATCATCACCTTCATCGACGAGCTGCACACGCTGATGGGCGCGGGCGGCGGCGAGGGATCGGTGGCGGCCGCGAACATGCTCAAGCCCATGCTGGCGCGCGGCGAGCTGCGGATGATCGGCGCGACGACGCTCGACGAGTACCGCCAGTACATCGAGAAGGACGCCGCTCTCGAGCGCCGCTTCCAGCAGGTCTTCGTCGGCGAGCCGACCGTCGAGGACACCGTGGCGATCCTCCGCGGGCTGAAGGAGCGCTACGAGGCGCACCACAAGGTGGCGATCGCCGACTCCGCCCTGGTCGCCGCCGCGTCGCTCTCGAACCGCTACATCACCTCCCGCCAGCTGCCGGACAAGGCGATCGACCTGATCGACGAGGCCGCGTCGCGGCTGCGCATGGAGATCGACTCCGCTCCCGTCGAGATCGACGAGCTGCGCCGCTCCGTCGACCGGCTGAGGCTCGAGGAGCTGGCGCTGAAGAAGGAGAAGGACGAGGCCTCGAAGGCGCGGCTCGAGAAGCTGCGCGAGGACCTGGCCCGCCGCGGCGCCCAGCTCGAGGAGCTGCAGGAGCGGTGGGAGCGCGAGCGCGCCTCCCTCAACCGCGTCGGCGAGCTCAAGAACCGGCTCGACGCCCTGCGGATCGCCGCCGAGCGGGCGCAGCGCGAGGGCAAGCTCGAGCGCGCGTCGAAGCTGCTCTACGGCGACATCCCGGTGATCGAGCGCGAGCTCGCGGCCGCCGAGGCGGAGGAGGAGCCGGCCGAGGGCCGCATGGTCAACGAGCAGGTGACGGCCGACGACATCGCCGCGGTGATCGCCGCCTGGACGGGGATCCCCGTCGGGCGCCTCCTGCAGGGCGAGACCGAGAAGCTGCTGCACCTCGAGACCGAGCTGCACCGCCGACTGATCGGCCAGGACGAGGCGGTGTCGGCCGTCGCGGACGCGGTGCGCCGCACCCGCGCGGGCATCTCCGACCCCGACCGGCCGACCGGCTCCTTCCTCTTCCTCGGGCCGACCGGCGTCGGCAAGACCGAGCTGGCGAAGGCGCTCGCCGACCACCTCTTCGACGACGAGAAGGCGATGGTCCGCATCGACATGTCGGAGTACGGCGAGAAGTTCGCCGTCTCGCGGCTGGTCGGCGCCCCTCCCGGCTACATCGGCTACGAGCAGGGCGGCCAGCTCACGGAGGCGGTCCGCCGCCGCCCGTACTCGGTGGTGCTCCTCGACGAGATCGAGAAGGCGCACCCCGAGGTGTTCGACGTCCTGCTCCAGGTGCTCGACGACGGCCGGCTCACCGACGGCCAGGGGCGGACGGTCGACTTCCGCAACACGATCCTCATCCTCACCTCCAACCTGGGGTCGCAGTTCCTCGTGGACCCGGCGCTGTCACGGCCGCAGAAGGAGGAGGCGGTCCAGCAGATGGTGCGCCAGGCCTTCAAGCCCGAGTTCGTGAACCGGCTCGACGACATCGTGATCTTCGACGCGCTCGACCGCACCGAGCTCGGCGAGATCGTGTCGCTGTACGTCGACCGGCTGTCGAGGAGGCTCTCGGAGCGACGGCTCGACCTGGCGGTGACGCCCGCGGCCCGCGGGTGGCTGGCCGAGCGCGGCTACGACCCGCAGTACGGCGCGCGGCCGCTGCGCCGGCTGATGCAGCGGGCGATCGACGACCAGCTGGCGACGGCGCTGCTCGGCGGCACGGTGCGCGACGGGGACGTGGTGCTGGTGGACGTGGCGCCGGACGGCGAGAGCCTGTCGGTGACGGCCGGGATGCCCGCGTCGGACTGACCGGGGTGCTCGACCCCTGTCGCGAGTCCGCAGACGTCGCGGTTTTCGCGGTCGAGTACCGCTACTCCTGCGTTCCCGCAGGGGGAGGAGCGCGGGGGCGGCGACGGGATGTCTCTCCACAGGGCGCGCGAGGGCGGGAGTCGTCCACAGTCGCGGGATCCGCGGCGCGCCCGTCCGGCGGGCTCCGTAGCGTCGGCGGCATGTCCTTCGAAACGCCCGGCCCCCGGATGGCCGACCTCCCTCCCGAGGAGAGGCCGAGGGAGCGCCTCCGCGCCTACGGACCGGAGGCGCTCACCGACGCCGAGACCCTCGCCGTGCTCATCGGGGCCGGCGTCCGCGGCGCCAACGCGACCGTCGTCGCGCAGCGCCTCCTCGCGCGCTTCGGCGGCATCGACGCCGTCGCCCGGGCCGGGGTGGCCGATCTGATGCGGCACCGCGGAGTCGGTGAGGTCGCCGCCTGCCGCCTGGTCGCCTCCTTCGAGCTGCGGCGGAGGATGAACCGCGCCTCGCGCGCCGCCCGCGTCTCAGACGCCGCCGGCCTGGCCGGGCTCGTCGCTCCGCTGCTGGCCGCCCGGCCGGTCGAGACCGTGCTGGCGGTGGCGCTCGCCGAATCCGGAGCCGTCCGCGACGTCCTGACGCTGGCCGACGGAGCCCCGGCGCACGCCGAGATCCCCGTCGCCGCCGTGCTCGCCGAGGTGCTGGCGCGCGGCGCGGCGGGCATCGGCCTGGCGCACAGCCACGCGGGCGAGGCCGTGGTGCTCCCCTCCGACCGTGCGGCGACGCGGGCGATCGCCGACGGGGCAGAGGCGTGCGGCCTGCGGTTCCTCGCGCACGTCGTGATCGGGCGCGACGGCTGGGCGGAGGCGCAGCCGTGACGTGGCGCAGGGCTGCTGCGGGGCCCCTCCGTTCCGGCAGGACGCCTCCCGCCCGGCGCCGGACCGCCCCCGGCCGCGCCTCGGCTCTCCACCTGGGCCGCGTCGGCGCGCGTTCGTGCAAGCCCCCGCCTCTCCGGCGCCCGCGGCCGGTCGCGGGCGTACCGTGGACGCCGACCCCATCCCCCTCCCGACCAGGAGCACCCATGCGAGCAACACTCATCCACGGCGAGCGCGACATCCGACTCGAGGAGGTCCCCGACCCGCAGCTCTCGACGGGGCGCGACGCGATCGTCCGCGTCACCGCGGCCTGCGTCTGCGGCTCGGACCTGTGGCCCTACCGCGGCGTCACGCCCACCAAGGAGGCGCACCGCATCGGCCACGAGTTCGTCGGCGTCGTCGAGGAGATCGGCGACGACGTGCACGACGTCGCGGTCGGCGACTTCGTGATCGCCCCGTTCTACGTCTGCGACGGCACCTGCGCGAACTGCGCCAACGGCGTCTCCACCTCGTGCCTCACCGGCGGCTGGTGGGGCGCCGAGGTCCGCGAGGAGGGCTTCGCGGACGGCGCCCAGGGCGAGAAGGTGCGCGTGCCCCTCGCCGACGGCACGCTCTTCCGCGTGGGCATCGATCCGGACCCGGCGCTCATCCCCAGCCTGCTCACCCTCGCCGACGTGATGGGGACCGGCCACCACGCCGCGGTCTCGGCCGGCGTCACCGCTGGCTCGACCGTCGCGGTCGTCGGCGACGGCGCGGTCGGCCTCTGCGCCGTCCTGGCGGCCAAGCGCCTCGGCGCGACCACGATCATCGCGATGTCGCGGCACGAGTCGCGGCAGAACCTCGCCCGCCGCTTCGGGGCGACCCACATCGTCGAGACCCGCGGCGACGAGGGCGTCGCGCGCGTCCGCGAGCTGACCGGCGGGATCGGCGCCGACTGCGTGCTCGAGTGCGTCGGCACCAAGGAGTCGATGCAGCAGGCCCTCGACTCCGCCCGCCCCGGCGGGATGGTCGGCTACGTCGGCGTCCCCAACGGAGGCCCCGAGCTGCCCGTCCGCCAGATGTTCGGCTCGAACGTGGGCGTCAACGGCGGAGTCGCGCCGGTCCGCGGCTACATGGCCGAGCTGCTGCCCGACGTGCTCAGCGGCGCGATCGAGCCCGGTCTGGTCTTCGACCTCGAGCTGCCCCTCGAGGAGATCGCCGAGGCGTACGCCGCCATGGACGAGCGCCGCGCGATCAAGACCCTCGTGCGTCCGTAGTCCCGCCGAGGGGCGCCGGCACGGTCGCGAGGAGTAGCCTCCCGCGCATGACCGCGTCAGCCCGCACCGCCGCGACGGCGCCCCTCTTCCACCCCGACCTCGCGCTCGGCCGCTTCCTCCCGCCGATCGTCCTCGGCCCGCGACTGCTGCGCCTCGCCACGCGACGCGCCGCCGAGGGAGGCGAGGCTCCGCCCGACATCGTGGTCGACGACGTCGAGATCCCCGTCGCCGGAGCCGCTCCCGTCCGGGCCCGCAGCTATCGGCCGCGCATCGTCCGCGGTACCGCTCCCGCGCTCCTCTGGGTGCACGGCGGCGGCATGGTGCTCGGCAGCCACCTCCAGGACGAGGCGTCCTGCATCGACTTCGCCCGCACCCTGGGCATCACGGTCGTCTCCGTCGACTACCGCCTCGCGCCCGCGCATCCGGCCCCGGCTGCCGTCGAGGACGTGCTGGCCGCGTTCGACTGGCTCGTCGAGCACGCGCAGGAGCGCGGCGTCGACCCGGCGCGCATCGCCGTCGGAGGCGCGAGCGCGGGCGGCGGCATCGCCGCGGGTGCGACCCTCCTCGCCCACGACCGCGGAGGAGCGCAGCCCGCGTTCCAGCTGCTCGTCTACCCGATGCTCGACGACCGCACCGTCACCCGGCCCGGTCCTCCTCCGCGCGGAGTCCGCGTCTGGACCCCGGGCAGCAACCGCTTCGGCTGGACCGCCTACCTCGCAGGCGAGCCCGGCGGCCCCGGCGTCACGGCCTACGCCGCCCCCGCCCGCCGCGACGACCTCACGGGCCTGCCGCCGGCCTGGATCGGCGTCGGCGGCCTCGACCTCTTCCACGACGAGGACGTCCGCTACGCCGAGCGCCTGCGCGCGGCCGGAGTGCCGTGCGGGCTCGAGATCGTGGAGGGCGCCTTCCACGGCTTCGACGCCCTGTTCCGCCGGACCGGCGTGGCGAAGCGCTTCTGGGCGGCGCAGGCCGCGGCGCTCGGCGAGGCCCTCCTCGCCTGACCTCCGCGTCGACGCGCCGGGCCGATTCCGTCTCCGGCGCTCGGCACTGCGAGGCTGAGGGGCGACGGCCGCCGCCCGCGCGTCATTTGTGCCGTGCCTGCCGCGCATCCCTCTCCGCCCGCCGCCCCGCCCCGCCCCGTCTCCCGGAGGACCCATGGACATCGACCGCCTCGCCACCCGCTACGAGATCGCCCTGCCCGCCTGGATCGGCGACGCCCTCCGCGACGTCCCCGAGGTCCTCCCGAGCCTCGAGGACCGGATGGCCCTCGTGCACGCGCTCGCCGACCGCAACTTCCGCGAGGGGAACGGCGGCCCGTTCGCGGCGATCGTCGTCGAGCGCGACTCCGGTCGTCTCGTCTCGGTCGGAGTGAACGTCGTCCTCGGCAGCGGGGTCTCGTCCGGCCACGCCGAGGTGACGGCGCTCGGTCTCGCGCAGACCGCGCTCGGCACCTGGGACCTCGGCGGCGAGGGCCTCCCCGCGCACGACCTGGTCGTCAACTGGCGCCCGTGCGTGCAGTGCTACGGAGCGACGATGTGGTCGGGGGTGCGCCGCCTGGTCGTCGCGGGCTCCGGCCCCGAGCTCGAGGAGATCAGCACCTTCGACGAGGGGCCGATGCGCGAGGACTGGGCCGCGCAGTTCGAGGCCCGCGGCATCGAGGTCGTCGACGGCGTGCTCCGCGACGAGGCCCTCGACGTGTTCCGCGCCTACCGCGCCTCCGTCGACTCCGGCGAGGTGCTCGTCTACAACGCCCGCGCCGACTCCTGATACCGCGGCGGGTCCGGTCCTCGCATCGGTTCCGCGCCGGACGCACGGGAGCCCCGCCTCAGCGGGGCCCGTGCGGTCCTGAGCTGCCGGCCGCTGGAAGCTGTCAGCGGCGGCTCAGCGCCACCAGTCGTCGAACATCGACAGCGGCACCTGGCGCTTGTGCTCGGTCGCGGCGTACCGCGCCTCGATGGCCTCGGCGACGGCTTGGTCGACCTCGCCGCCCTCGAGGTACGTGTCGAGGTCGGCGTAGGTGAGCCCGAGGTTCGTCTCGTCGGTCTGGCCGGGGTTGTCGTCGAGCAGGTCCGCCGTCGGCGCCTTCTCGTAGAGCCGGGCCGGTGCGTCCAGGTGCTCGAGGAGCGAGCGCCCCTGCCGCTTGGTGAGGCCGGTGAGCGGGAGGACGTCGGCGCCGCCGTCGCCGTACTTCGTGAAGAAGCCGGTGACCGCCTCGGCCGCGTGGTCGGTTCCGACGACGAGCATCCCGGCCTGGCCGGCGATCGCGTACTGCGCGATCATCCGCATCCGCGCCTTCACGTTGCCCTTCACGAAGTCGCTGATCGGCTCGTCGACCGCATCGCCGAATGCTGCGGCCACGCCGTCGACGCCCTGGTGGATGTCGAAGACGACCTGGCGGTCCGGGCGGATGAACGTGAGGGCGAGCTGGGCGTCCTCCTCGTCGGCCTGCACCTTGTACGGCAGGCGGACCGCGATGAAGGAGGCGTCGCCGCCGCTCGCGCGGACCTGCTCGACCGCGAGCTGGCAGAGGCGCCCGGCGAGGCTCGAGTCCTGGCCGCCGCTGATGCCGAGGACGAGGCCCTTCGCGCCGGTGCTGCGGAGGTAGTCGGCGAGGAATCCGCTGCGCCGTTCGACCTCGACGGCCGGATCGACGGCGGGGGAGACGTGGAGCTCGGAGATGATCTGCTGTTGGACGTCGCGCACGGCTTCACGCTACTCCGGATGCTCCCCGGCGGCCCCTCCTCGCCGCGGACGCGCAGGCTCCCGACGCCTCCCCGAAACAGGGTCCGCCCGCCGCGTCCGACTGGCGCGGCGCCTACCCGCGCTCGGCGACGATGCGGGCGATGCGCGCCGGGACGGTGTCGTCCTGGAGGCTCGTCACGTCTCCGAGCGGGCGGCCGTCGCGGATGTCGCCGAGCAGCCGCCGCATGATCTTGCCGGAGCGGGTCTTGGGCAGATCCGGCACCACCACCACGTCGCGCGGCTTGGCGATCGGACCGATCGCGACCGCCACGTGGTCGCGCAGGAGCGCCGAGAGCGTCGTGCCGAGCGCGGCCCAGTAGGCCGGGTCCTCCTCGGCGCGGTCGACGGCCTCGTCGGAGGGGATGACGAACGCCGCGATGGCCTGGCCGGTCGTCGCGTCGGCGACTCCGACGACTCCGGCCTCGCCGACGGCCGGATGGGCGACGAGTGCCGACTCGATCTCGATCGTGGACAGGCGGTGCCCGGAGACGTTGATGACGTCGTCGACGCGGCCGAGCACCCAGACGTCGCCGTCGGCGTCGTACTTCGCGCCGTCCCCCGAGAAGAACCACCCCTGGGACGCGTAGCGGGCCCAGTAGGAGTCGCGGTACCGCTCCGGGTCGCCCCACACGGTCCGGGCGAGCGCCGGCCCGGTCCGGTCGACCACGAGGTAGCCGCCGGAGCCGTTCGGCACCCGCTCGCCGTGCTCGTCCACCACGAGGACGCCGAGCCCGGGCAGGGCTCCGAGCGACGAGCCCGGCTTGAGGGTCGAGACGCCCGGCAGCGGGCACATCACCGCGGCGCCGGTCTCGGACTGCCACCAGGTGTCGACGATCGGGCAGCGACCGCCGCCGATCGCCTCGTGGAACCAGACCCAGGCCTCGGGGTTGATGGACTCGCCGACGGTGCCGAGAAGGCGCAGGCTCGACAGGTCGTACCGGGCGGGCACGCCCTCGGGGAACCAGGTCATCAGCGTCCGGATCAGCGTCGGCGCCGTGTAGTAGACGGTCACCCCGTACCGCTCGATGATCTCGAAGTGCCGGGCGGTGTGCGGGGTGCTCGGGGTGCCCTCGTAGATGACCTGGGTGAGCCCGTTCGAGAGCGGTCCGTAGATCTCGTAGGTGTGGGCGGTGACCCAGGCGAGGTCGGCGGTGCACCAGTGCACGTCGTCCGGCTTCGCGTCGAACACCGCCCAGTGCGTCCAGGAGGCCTGCGTGAGGTAGCCGCCGCTGGTGTGCACCAGCCCCTTGGGCTTCCCGGTCGTGCCGGAGGTGTAGATGATGAACAGCGGCGTCTCGGAGTCGAAGGCCTCGGCCTCGTGGACGTCGCTCTGCGCGTCGACCAGCTCGTGCCACCAGACGTCGCGGCCCGGGGTCCACGGGACGTCGGTCTCATCGGTGCGGCGGACGACGAGGACGTGCTCGATCGACGCGACGCCCTCGACCGCCCGGTCGGCGCTCGCCTTGACCGGCACCGCCGCTCCGCGCCGGAACTGCCCGTCCGTGGTGACCAGGAGCTTCGCGCCGGTGTCCTCCACGCGGAACCGCACCGCCTCGGCGGAGAAGCCGCCGAAGACGAGCGAGTGGATCGCTCCGATCCGCGCGATCGCGAGCGTGATGACGATGGTCTCGGGGATCACCGGGAGATAGACGACGACGCGGTCGCCCTTCCCGATCCCGAGCGCGGTCAGCGCGTTAGCGGCGCGGGAGACCTCGCGCTGGAGCTCGGCGTAGGTGATCGACCGCCGGTCGCCGCGCTCGCCCTCGAAGTGGAGGGCGGTCTTCCCGCCGCGTCCCGCGTCCACGTGGCGGTCGACGCAGTTGACGGCCACGTTCAGCCGTCCGCCCTCGAACCAGGTCGTGCGCGGCACCGAGAGCGAGCCGTCGGGCAGCGGAGCGGCAGGCTCCCAGCTGTGGGCGGTGTGCCACGGCTCCGCCCACTCGAGGCGGCGGGCGGCCTCCTCCCAGAACGCGACCGGATCGGCGGCGGCGCGCGAGTACTCCTCCGCGCCCGCGTTCGCCTGCGCGGCGAAGGCCGCGGGCGGGGGGAACCGGCGGTGCTCGTCGAGCAGGTTGGCGATCGTCCCGCTCACGCTCGGAGCTCCCTCCCCGGCGCTCACGCCCACTTCCTCACGGCGTAGCGCTGGAACACGCCGACGACGGCATCGGTGAGCTTGCCCAGCACGGCCAGCAGGACGATCGCCAGGAACACCCGGTCGATCCGGCCGTTGTTCTGGCTGTCGATGAGGCGGAAGCCGAGGCCCATCGAGGAGGCGATGAGCTCGGAGGCGACCAGGAACAGCCACGACTGGGCGAGCGCGAGGCGCAGCCCGGAGATCACGGAGGGGATCACCGCGGGCAGCTGCACCGTCGTGAAGAGCCGGACGCCCGAGAGGCCGAAGGCGCGGCCCGCCTCGACGAGGTGCCGGTCGACGTGGCCGAGCGCCGTGGCCACCGTGGTGAAGACGGGGAAGAACGCGCCGATCGTGATCAGCGTGATCTTCGACTCCTCGCCGATGCCCATCCAGAGCAGCAGCAGCGGGACCCAGGCCAGCGACGGGACCGCCCGGATCGCGCCGAGCGTCGGTCCGAGGACGACCTCCCAGACGCGGGAGAGCCCGAAGAGTGCGCCGACCACGAGCCCGAGCGCCGAGCCGAGCGCGAACCCGATGAGGACGCGCTGCGTCGAGATGGCGACGTCCTGGCCGAGGTCGCCGCGCTGGGCGAGGTCGACGCCGGCCGCCCAGACCATCGCGGGCGAGGGGAAGACCGCCACCGAGACCATCCCGGTCGTCGTCGCGATCTGCCAAGCGGCGAGCAGCAGCACGGGCAGGATCGCGCCTCCCGCGACGACGAACCACCGTCGCGTGGTGAGCGGGTGGGAGCGGTCCTCGCGGAGGCGGCGCTGGGAGGCCGCGACCGACGGGCCCGCCGTCACGAGTCCGGGCTCACCCGGCATCGGCGCGGACAGCGCGCTCCGGCGCAGCACATCGGCGTCGGTCGCGGTGTCGTCGTCGCGGATCGTCATCGTCGGTCTCCTCGGATCACGGGGTCGGGGGCGGAGGGCCGGACCCTCAGGCGCCGATGGCGCTCGGGTCGGCCGCCGAGGCGTAGGTGTCGTCGAGCAGCGAGTCGAGCGCGTCGTCGACCTGCTGCTGCGAGGCGACGTCGCCGTTCTCGACGAAGATCGGGCCGATCACGGCGAGCACGTCGGTCTGCGCGGAGCCGGGGACGTTGTCGACGTCGAGGTTGCTGCGCTCGGTGATGACCGTCGTCGCCACCGCCACGTCGAGGCCGGCGACGGAGGCGAGGATGCTCGCCGTCTCGTCCTGGTTCTCGAGCGCCCAGGCGCGGGCGTGCTCGTACGCGTTCACGACGGTCTGCGCGAGGTCCGGCTTCTCGGCGAGGAAGCTCTCGGTCGCGTTGAGCAGGCCGTAGGAGTTGAAGTCGACGTTGCGGTAGAGCAGGGTCGCCCCGGCCGCCTCGGCGCCGGCCATGATCGGGTCCAGGCCCGCCCAGGCGTCGACGGAGCCGTTCTGCAGCGCCGCCCAGCCGTCGGCGTGCTGCAGGTTCTGCACCGTCACGTCGCCGATGCCCAGGCCGGCGGCTTCGAGCGCCTGCACCAGGAAGAAGTACGGGTCGGTGCCCTTGGTGGCCGCGATCTGCTTGCCCTCGAGCTGCTCGACCGACGTGATCGCCGAGCCGGCGGGGACGACGAGGGCCGACCACTCCGGCTGCGAGAAGATGTCGATCGTCCTGATCGGCGAGCCGTTCGAGCGGGCGAGCAGTGCGGCCGAGCCGGCGGTGGAGCCGACGTCGATCGCTCCGGCGCGCAGGGCCTCGTTGGCCTTGTTGGAGCCGGCCGACTGCACCCAGGCGACGGTGACCTGCTGCTCGGCGAGGGCGGCCTCGAGCCAGCCCTTCTCCTTGATGACCAGGCTCAGCGGGTTGTACGTCGCGAAGTCGAGCGTGAGCGTGCCGCCCTGAGTTCCTCCGGAGGCGGCGTCGGCGGTCGCGGCCGCCGCTCCTCCTCCGCCCTCGCCCTGCACGCAGCCCGCGAGGAGCGGGACGGCGGCGGCGGTGAGCAGACCGGCGAGAGCGGTGCGGCGGGTGAGCGGGGAGCTGGTGAACGACATGGGGGCCTCGGCTTCGGGGATGCGGTGACAGCGAGTGTGGACGCTGCAGGGGAGGGGCGGTGCGGGGAGGTGCTCGTGCGGTGGAGAGCGGGAGGAGGAGGCGGCTGGGGAGGGAGGTCGTGCCGCCCGGACCGTGCCGCCCGGGTGGAGGGACGCGGGTCGATCCGCCCGGGGTCAGTGCCGCTCGATGCCCAGCCCCGCGAGGAGCTCGGCCCGGTGCTCGGCGAGCTCCGCCGAGCCGCGGTCGCGGGGCCGCGCGCCGGGGACGGTGACGATCCGCTGGATGCGCGAGACGCCTCCGGGCTCGTCGCGCCCGAGGAGCACGATGCGGTCGGCCAGCTGGAGGGCCTCGTCGACGTCGTGGGTGACGAGCAGGATCGTCGCCGGAGCCGCCGCGTGCACGTCGAGCAGCAGGTCCTGCATCCGCAGGCGGGTCAGCGCGTCGAGCGCCCCGAAGGGCTCGTCCAGGAGGAGCACGCCGGGGTTCCGGGCGAGGGCGCGGGCGAGGGAGGCGCGCTGGGCCATGCCTCCGGACACCTCGCGGGGCCGCGAGCGGGCGTGCGCGGTGAGGCCGACCAGCGAGAGCAGCTCGTCGACGGCGGCGCGGGCGGCCGGGCGCGGGGTGCCGCGCGGCAGTCCGAGCGCGACATTGTCGGCGATGCTCCGCCAGGGCAGCAGCCGCGGCTCCTGGAACGCCACCGCGCAGCGCGGGTCGATGCCGGAGACGGGGGCGCCGTCGATGAGGACGGACCCCTCGGAGGCGGTGTCCAGGCCCGCCGCGATGCGCAGCAGCGTCGACTTGCCGCAGCCGCTCGGGCCGAGGATCGCGATGACCTCGCCCGCGGCGGCCTCGAGCGTCACGTCCGTCAGTACGGGGGACCCGGGCGCGAAGGTGCGGCCGACCCCCTCGAAGCGCACGGGGAACGCCGACTGGCCGAGCTCGGCGTCGAAGGCCAGGCTCGTGCGGACGGCGGGGGTGGCGGGCATGTCTCTCCGGGCAGCGGGACGGGCGGGCGGATCGTCCGATCGTACGGAGAGGCTCCCGGCGGCACAGCGGGGACCGACACGGGGAGTAACACAGGGGGTGGGACGCGGAAGGCCTCCCCGGTCCGCGGACGGGGGAGGCCTTCCGTCGGAGGGCTACGCCTGGACGAGCACGAGCTCCTCGAGGGGCAGGCGGGTGCGCGGCGCGGTCTCGCGCTCGCGGAGGGTCTCGTTCGCCAGCGCGTCGGCGTCGGCCGCGACTCCCACCGCGGCGATCGTCACCGGGTCGAAGCGCTCGTCGACGCTGAACGCGGCGCGGACGGCGTCCTTGTCGAAGCCGGCCATCTGGTGCACGTGCAGGCCCTCGTGGTGCGCCTGGACGCTGAGGTGGGCGATCGACTGGCCGAGGTCGTAGACGGCCCAGGGGCGCGGCTTCCCCTCGGAGTCGACGGTCTCGGCCAGCGCGACGACCAGGACGGCGGCGGAGCCGGCCCAGGCGCCGTTGAAGCCGGCGAGCGTCGCGACGATGCGGTCGAACCCGTCGGTTCCGCGGCGGGCGACGATGAAGCGCCACGGCTGCGAGTTGCTGGCGGACGGGGACCAGCGCGCGGCCTCGAGGAGGGACGCGAGGGTCTCGTCGGAGACGGTCGCGGACGCGTCGTAGGAGCGGGGGCTCCAGCGCTCCGCGAGGACGTCGAGGATCGGGGCGCTGGTGCTGGCGGTGCGGGAGGCGGTGGCGGACATCGCGGGGCTTCTTCCGTGCGGGGGACTGGGGGAGGGGCTCCGTCGCCCGTGGAGCCCAACCGTCCCCGCCCCGCGGGCATTCCCGCGCGTGCACGGCAGGCGCCCGCGCGCGCGTTCGCCCACGGAGGAGCGGGCCGCCTCCGAGCCCCGGAACGGTACGGTGGGAGACGGCGTGGTCACCCCGCGCACCACCATCCACGACTCTGGAGGATCATCCATGGCCCAGCACTTCGACGTCGTCGTCCTGGGGGCAGGCCCCGGCGGATACGTGGCCGCGATCCGCGCCGCCCAGCTCGGCAAGTCCGTCGCCGTCGTCGAGAAGCAGTACTGGGGCGGTGTCTGCCTCAACGTCGGCTGCATCCCGTCCAAGGCGCTGCTGCGCAACGCGGAGCTCGCCCACCTCTTCCACACCCAGGCGAAGCAGTTCGGCATCTCGGGCGACGTCTCGTTCGACTTCGGCGCGGCGTTCGACCGCAGCCGCTCGGTCGCGGACGGCCGCACCAAGGGCGTCCACTTCCTGATGAAGAAGAACAAGATCGCCGAGTTCGACGGCGTCGGCTCCTTCACCGGCCCGCAGGGCCTCGACGTGCAGCTGAGCAAGGGCGGCACGGAGTCGCTGACCTTCGACGACGCGATCATCGCGACCGGCGCGAGCGTCCGCCTCCTGCCCGGCGTCGAGCTCTCCGAGAACGTCGTCACCTACGAGACCCAGATCATGACCCGCGAGCTCCCCGACACGATGGCCATCGTGGGCGCGGGCGCGATCGGCATGGAGTTCGCCTACGTCCTCAAGAACTACGGCGTCGACGTGACGATCATCGAGTTCATGGACCGCGCCCTCCCCAACGAGGACCCGGACGTCTCCAAGGAGATCCAGAAGCAGTACAAGAAGCTCGGCGTCGAGATCCTGACCTCGACCAAGGTCGAGTCGGTCGTCGACAAGGACGGCTACGTCACGGTCACCTACACCGCGAAGGACGGCACGCAGTCGACCCTCGAGGTCGACAAGGTGCTCATGTCGATCGGCTGGGTCCCCCGCACCGAGGGCTTCGGCCTCGAGAAGACGGGCGTCGAGCTCACCGAGCGCGGCGCGATCGCGATCGACGACCACATGCGCACCAACGTGCCGCACATCTACGCCATCGGCGACGTCACCGCGAAGCTCCAGCTCGCGCACGTCGCGGAGGCGCAGGGCGTCGTCGCCGCCGAGACCCTCGCCGGTGCCGAGACCCAGACCCTGGGCGACTACCGGATGATGCCGCGCGCGACGTTCTGCCAGCCGCAGATCGCCTCCTTCGGCCTCACCGAGAAGCAGGCGACGGACGAGGGACACGAGATCACCGTCTCGACCTTCCCCTTCATGGCGAACGGCAAGGCCCACGGCCTCGGCGAGCCCACCGGCTTCGTGAAGCTCATCGCGAGCAAGAAGTACGGCGAGCTCCTCGGCGCCCACATGATCGGTCCGGACGTCTCGGAGCTGCTCCCCGAGCTCACGCTCGCCCAGAAGTGGGACCTCACCGCGACCGAGCTGGCCCGCAACGTGCACACCCACCCGACGCTGTCGGAGGCGCTGCAGGAGGGCTTCCACGGCCTCAAGGGGCACATGATCAACATGTAGGGCTCGTCCCTCCACGGCCTCCGGCCCGCAGGATCCCGCTCGGCTCGTCCGCGGCGGATCCGGCGGGCCGGAGTCGTCTCCGGGGGCGTCCACAGGGCTCCGGCGCCGCTCCCGCTACCGTGGCCCGATGGATCCGCGCCTGCTCGACCGCCTCGCCGCCGACGCCTGGCCCGCGCTCGTGCGGCGCCCCCTCGGCCCATGGGAGCTGCGCGCCTCCTCGGGGGTCACCAAGCGCGCGAACTCGGTGCTCGCGTCCGGCGACGTCGTCGACCAGGGGGCGGCCCTCGACACGGCGGAGGCGTTCGCCCGCGAGCACGGGATCGCACCCCTCGTGCAGATCGGACCGCCGAGCCCCGCCGGTCTGACCGGGCTGCTCGCCGAGCGGGGCGCCGCGCCGATCGACCGGACGCTCGTGCTGACGGGTTCGGTGCAGGAGGCGCTCGCCGCCCTGTCCACGACGTCGGGGTCCGCGCCGTCGAGGCCAGTGCCGCCGAGGCCCGCGCCGCAGCCTCGCGTCCGCCTCGCCCCGGCTCCCGACGAGGACTGGCTCGCCCTCTGGTGGTCGGTGGACGGTCGCGGTGGAGCGGAGGAGCGCGCGGTCGCCGAGCGCATCCTCGCGGGCTGCCCCTCCTCCTACGCGCTCGCCGTCGACGGGGACGGCCCGGCCGCGACCGGCCGCCTCGCGCTCGTCACGGCGCCGGACGGCGAGCTCTGGGGCGGCCTCTTCGCGCTGGCGACCCGGCCGGACGCCCGGCGCCGCGGGCTCGCCTCCGCCGTGATCCGCGCCCTCCTCGAGGACGCGTCCGGCCGGGGCGTCGCGCGCTTCTGGCTCCAGGTGCTCGCCGAGAACGTCGGCGCCCGCCGCCTCTACGCGTCCCTCGGCTGCCGCGAGTCGTCCTGGTACGAGTACTGGCGCTGACCCGCTCGCGGAGGAGGAGCGGGGTGCCCGGGTCAGGCGTTCGCGAGCACGGCGCGGGCGACGGCCTCGGCCTTCGCCGCGTCGCCGGTGACGGTCACGCGCCACCACACGTCGTCGGCGAGCGCGTCGATCTCGCAGACGCCCGCCGCGCAGCCGGTGAGGGCCTTCTCGCCGAAGCCGTCGAGCGGCTCGAGCGGGATCGCCAGGCCCGAGGTCAGCGAGAGGTTCCGCCAGCCGTCGTCGCCGTTCGGGAGCGCGTCGACCGTCACGCCCGAGTAGGCGGCGCTGGAGGCGTCGCTCCAGCTGCAGGAGGCGTACCCGGCCCGGGCGGCGGCAGCGGCCGACGCGGTGGTCGGCGTCCCGGTCCCCGTCCCCGCGGTCGCCTGCGCGAGACCGGCGGCACCGGACAGCTGCTCGGCCGTCAGGACCTCGGTGCAGACGGGCGCCGTCGCGGTGACCGGCTCGTCGAGGGTGCCGAGCGCGGCGGAGGCGGTGCCGGTCGCCAGCGCGGCGAGGTCGACGGCCGCGGGGGCGCCGCGCAGCTGCAGCGTCACCCAGGTGGCGCCGGCGAGCAGGTCCAGGTCGCAGCTGCCGTCGGTGCAGGAGCCGTAGGCCTCGACGGCGGTCTCGAGGCGCGGGCCCGGACGGCCGGCGAAGGCCTCGGCGGCGTCGTCGACCGCGGCCGCGGTGATCGAGGCGTCCTCGTCGTACCAGGCGCAGCGGAGCACTCCGCCGTTCTCCTCCGCGGCCTCGCGGATCAGCTCGCCCGAGGAGCGCGTCGTCACCTCGCGGCTGCCCTCGAGAGCGCTGCGGGAGACCCCCAGCGCCGAGGCCGCCCGCGTGGCGGGGAGGAGGGAGTCGCAGCCCAGGCGGGTCGAGGCCGTGGGCGTGGGCGAGGGCGTCGGAGTCGCGGAGGGAGTCGGAGCGGCGGTCTCGGACGCCGACGGGTTGGCCGCGACGTCCGAGCGCTCGGCCGACGTGCAGCCCGTCAGCGCGACGAGAACGGCGAGCGCGGCGCCGACCGTCGCCAGGCGCGGGAGGCGGGCCCTCACGCGGCCAGCTCGCGCTCGATCGCGGCCGTGAACGCGTCGATGTCGTCCTCCGTCGTGTCGAAGGAGCAGACCCAGCGGACCTCGCCGGTCGCCGGGTTCCAGTCGTAGAAGCGGTAGGCGGCGCGGAGCCGGTCCGCGACTCCGGGCGGCAGCGTCGCGAACACCGCGTTGGCCTGGGTCTGCTGCGTGAACTCGAGCCCGGTGATCCGGCCGGCGGCGATCGCCTCCTCGAGCCCCGAGCGCAGGCGCGCCGCCATGGCGTTCGCGTGCCGGGCCGAGCGGAGCCACAGGGGCTCCTCCTCGCCGCCGTCGCCGAGCAGGGCGAGCAGCTGCGCCGAGATGAAGCGCATCTTGGAGGACAGCTGCATGTTGGTCTTGCGGAGGAAGGTCAGCCCGGTCGAGGCCGCCGGGTCGAGCACGACGATCGCCTCGCCGAGCAGGATGCCGTTCTTGGTGCCGCCGAACGAGAGCACGTCGACGCCTGCGTCGGTCGTGAAGGAGCGCAGGGGCAGGCCGAGGGCGGCCGCGGCGTTCGCGATGCGCGCCCCGTCCATGTGCAGCCGCATGCCGAGGCCGTGCGCGTGGTCGGCGAGCGCGCGCACCTCCTCCGGGGTGTAGACGGTGCCGAGCTCGGAGGACTGGGTGATCGAGACCACGAGCGGCTGGGCGCGGTGCTCGTCGCCGAAGCCCCACGCCTCCTGGTCGACCAGCGCCGGGGTCAGCTTGCCGTCGGGCGTGGGGACCGTGAGGATCTTGATCCCGCCGACCTTCTCGGGCGCTCCGCCCTCGTCGGAGGTGATGTGCGCGGTGCCCGCCGAGACGACGGCGCCCCACCGGGGCAGCATCGACTGCAGGCCGGTGACGTTGGCGCCCGTGCCGTTGAAGACGGGGAAGGCCTGGGCCTGCTCGCCGAACTCGCGGCGGAACGCCTCCTGCAGGCGCTCGGTGTAGACGTCCTCGCCGTAGGCGATCTGGTGCGCTCCGTTGGCCGCGGCGATCGCGGCGAGGACCTCGTCGTGCACTCCGGAGTAGTTGTCGGAGGCGAAGCCGCGGACGTCGGGATCGTGCAGAGCGCTCATCCCTCCATCTTCGCAGCCCGCCGCCCGGAGGAGCCCCGGAGGCGCCCGCCGAGACACCCCTCCTGCCTCCCGCATGTTTCGGGCAGGTGAAAGGACGACGACCCGAAAGCCGATCTCCGTCAAGAAGTTGGTATCGGCTGGGAGGCAGGCCACTCTTGACGTATGCGCATGGACACGACGGGAGCTGTCCGCGACATGCCCGCCCCTCCCGGGGTGGACGAGATCGCGGCTCGCTTCGGCGATCCCGTCCTCGCGTTCGCGCCCCAGCCGAGGCTGGAGGAGTTCGCCGCGGCGCAGACGATGGCGCTCGGCCGCTTCGTCGAGATCTCGCTCTCGTACTCGTTCTACAAGAACCCGCGCAACCGCGCCGACCCCGTCAACCACGTCCCGCTGTCCCCCGAGCAGAAGCGCGCGATCGAGCGCGCCGAGAACGACCACCTGCCGCCGTGGATGGTCGACCAGGTGACGCGGATGCGGTACCCGGTGCTCTGGGAGGCGGTCCGCACCTCCGTGCCGATCCCCGCCGAGCGCAGCCGGCCCCTGGAGTCCCGCCTCGCGGCCCATATGGGCGACGTGCTCCGCAACACCTTCCCGGGCCGCGTGCGCAGCCGCCGCGGCGGGATGCCGGTGGTCGCCGCCGCCCTCCGCGACGAGGACGTCGTGCGGGGCGTCCCGGTGATCGTGGACGGGGAGGCGCTGCGCGGCTACCGCGTGGACACCGATCCGGACGTGGTCGCGATCGGCGCCCGCGTCGACGGCCGCTACATGACGGTCGTGCTCGACCGGAAGATCGTGCCGGAGATCCGGATGGAGTTCGTCCGCCGCACCCCGCCGCGCCCGGCCTCGAGCCAGTCCCGGCGCTGACCGCCCGGCCGACCGCTCAGGGGCGCCCCGGTACCGCGATCCCGTGCTCGTAGGCGAACACGACCGCCTGGATCCGGTCGCGCACGCCGAGCTTCATCAGGATCTTCGAGACGTGCGTCTTCACGGTCGCCTCGCCCACGAACAGCTCGGCCGCGATCTCGGCGTTCGACCAGCCCCGCGCCAGGTGCACGAGCACCTCCCGCTCGCGGTCCGTCAGGTCGGCCACTCCGGAGTGCTCGGCCGCGGCCGGCGTGTGCTCGGGCACGGACGCGAACCGCTCGATCACGCGCCGGGTGACGTCGGGGGCGAGCATCGCGTCGCCGCGGGCGACCACCTGCACGGCCTCGACCAGCTCCTCCGGCGACGCGTTCTTGAGCAGGAACCCGCTGGCGCCGGCCGAGAGCGCCTCGAAGAGGTAGTCGTCGCGGTCGAAGGTGGTGAGGATGAGCACCCGCGAGCACAGGCGCGGGTCGGCCACGATCTCGCGGGTCGCGGCCAGGCCGTCGAGGCCGGGCATCTGCACGTCCATGCAGATCACGTCGGGGCGCAGCTCGGAGGCGCGCTGCAGGGCCTCGAGACCGGTGCGGGCCTCGCCGACCACCTCGATCCCCGGCTCCGACTCGAGGATGATGCGGAAGCCCACGCGGACGAGCTCCTGGTCGTCGACGAGCAGCACGCGCACGTGCTCGGTCATGGGCGGCCCCCGCTCGCTCGCTCCTGACGCCCCCGCGACGTCTCCGACGACGGTACCGGGTCGTCGGCGTCCGGCACGCTCGCCCGGACGGGGGACAGCGGCACCCGGGCGTGCACGAGGTAGCCTCCGCCCCTCGGCCCCATCTCGATCCAGCCGCCGACCGCGGCCGCGCGCTCGCTCATGCCGGTGTGCCCCAGTCCGCAGGAGGCGGGAGCGCTCGGGTGCGGGCCGGACCCGCCGTCGTCGGCGATCTCGAGCTCGACCGCGTCGGGGGCGTAGCGGAGGCGCACCTCGGCGTGCGCGCCGCGCCCCGCGTGCTTGCGGACGTTCGTGAGCGACTCCTGCGCGATGCGGTAGAGGCTGAGCCCCACCGTCGCGGGGATCTCGCGGGGCGTGCCGAGGGTGAGGAAGACGGTGGGCAGGCCCGACCCGCTGGACGCCGCGACCAGCTCCTCGAGCTGGGCCACCCCGCGGGTGGACGCGGCGTCGGTGAGCGGATTCGGGACCGCGTCCTCGGCGCGCAGCGCGACCAGGATGCGGTGCAGCTCCTCGATCGCCGAGCGCGCGTCGCCCTCGATGGCGCTGAGCGATGCCGCCGCCCGCTCCGGATCCCGCGCCAGCACCCGCCGCGCCGCTCCCGCCTGCACGCCCATCACGCTGACGTGGTGCGCGACCACGTCGTGCAGCTCGCGCGCGATCCGCAGCCGCTCGGAGGACACGGCCTGCCGCGAGGAGCGCTCCCGCTCGTCGTCGAGCTCGGCCGTGCGCGTCTCGAGCGCCTCCAGCCGGCGGGCCGACTGCCACGACGCCTCGCCGAAGACGTAGGCGCTGCCGAAGTAGAGCAGGTTCGACACGACCGCGAGGGCCGACTCCGCCGCGTAGGGCGAGAGCAGGCCGGGGGAGTCGTCGACCGGCACGGAGCTGCCGAAGTACTCGCCCGTGGCGAGGGTGGTGAGCAGCCAGCCCAGCATCCCGACCGCGATCGCCACTCGGACGACGAGCGCCGTGCGCCGGTTCCGGCCCCACGCGCCGACCGTGTAGAGCGCGAGGAACAGGCAGATCTGGCCGAAGAGCGACTCCGGCACCTGGAGCACGATCCCGAGCGCGTAGACGACGGAGAGCCCGGCCGCCACGCTCGCGGGGAACCGGCGGCGCAGCGCGAGGGGAAGGGTCATCAGGACGGCCCAGTGGGCGCTGACGACGGGGTGCGCCGCGTCCGGGAAGCCCGCCGAGGAGTACAGCGCGACGGAGACGATCGTCGCCACCAGCAGGATCCCCGCGGTGACCGCATCGCGCACGTATCCGGCCCGGCTCGGCGCTCGCCGGATCCAGCCCGCGTCGAGCGGGTCCGCGGCTCCGTCACCTGAGGGCATGCGCCCCACGCTAACCGACGCCGGTCGGACGGGGCCCCGGGAGGCGGAGGAGCGCACCCCGCCACCTCCCGGGCGCGACGTCAGTCCCGGCCGGTGATGCCCCGGGTCGAGGCGATGACGTCGCCCATCTTCTTCCCGAGGGCCTCGTAGAACATCGACAGCGGGAACTCGTCGTCCAGCACCGCGTCGGTGAGCCCGCGCGGGGCGCCGAGCAGCACCTCGTCCGGGAGCCCGCGGGCCCAGGCGGAGGCGGGGTGCGGAGCGAGAGTGGCCGCGATCAGCTCGTGCGCGGCCAGCCAGTGCGCCGTCTTCGGCCGGTCGATCGATCGCCAGTAGAGCTCGTCGATGGCGTCCGAGAGGGCGACGACCACGTCGGCGACGCCGTCCCACTCGAACGCCAGCCGGGTGTCGGTCCAGTGCAGGACGCCGTGCTGGTGCAGCCAGGCGAAGAGCAGCTGGCCGCCGAGGCCGTCGTAGTTGCGCACCCGCGACCCGGTGAGCGGGAAGCGGAAGAGCCGGTCGAACAGGATCGCGTACTGCACGAAGCGCGAGCGCTCGGCCAGCGCCTCCTCCTCGTCGTCGCGGCGGTCGAGCGCGCCGAGGCGGCGCTCGATGGCGACGGCCTCGCGGAAGGCGGTGAGGTCGCACCGCAGCTCCTCCAGCGAGTAGAGGAAGAAGGGCATCCGCTGCTTGATCATGAACGGGTCGAACGGCAGGTCGCCGCGCATGTGGGTGCGGTCGTGGATGAGGTCCCACATCACGAAGGACTCCTCCGCCAGGCGCTGGTCGGCCAGCAGGCGCTGCGCGTCCTCCGGGAGCTCGAGACGGGTGATCCGGGCCGCCTCCGTGACGACGCGGCGGAACCGGGCCGCCTCGCGGTCGGCGAAGATCGCGCCCCAGGTGAAGGACGGGACGGAGCGCATCGCGACCGTCTCGGGGAACAGCACGGCGCTGTCGGTGTCGTAGCCGGCGGTGAAGTCGACGAAGCGCACGGGCACGAAGAGGGCGTTAGAGTAGTCGCCCGCCTCCAGCTCGGCGACGAACCGCGGCCAGACGACCTCGACGAGGACGGCCTCGACGTGGCGGTCGCGGCTGCCGTTCTGGGTGTACATGGGGAAGACGACGAGGTGGCGGCGGCCGTCGACGCGCTCGAGCTGCGGCTGGAACGCGGTGAGCGAGTCGAGGAAGTCGGGCAGGCCGAGTCCGCCGGCGCTCCAGCGCTCGAGGTCGACGACCAGCGCGTCGAGGTACGCGGCGTCGTGCGGGAACGCGGGGGCGAGGGTGCGGACGCCGGCGACGATCCGCTCGACGAGGGTGCGCGCCTCCTCGAGCCACTCGGGCTCGGCGAGCGAGCCGTCCTGGGACTGGAGCGGCTGCAGCGCGGCGGCGGCCGCCTTCAGGTCGAGCCAGGCGGCGGAGTCCTCCACGCGGTCCTCGACGACCTCGGGTTCTCCGACGACGGTGCTCTGCACGGCTTGCGACATGGTGATCCTCCTCACGCTGGTGATACGGGGCTGCAGGAGCGGAACGCGCTCCGACTCCGAGCGTATGGGCTCGTGCGCGCGCTTTTCTTGCGTCTCAGCGGAGCGAAGCGGCGATCTCGCGGGGGCGGGCGCACGTCTCCGCCGCCCCTCTCCGGCCCCGCGGTCAGCGGTTGCCCAGGTGTTGTGCAGGCGCCACCCCCCGTCCGGGGCTACATTCCTCACCGCTTCCGTTTCCCTCCCCTCATCGGGTCGAAGATGGGGCGACACCGTGTCCGCATCCCGAGTGCGGAGACATCCGATCGGACAGGCGCGCCGAACACCCTGGCGGCGCGCTCGATCGGCGAGCCATCCTGAGAGAGAGGATCGGAGCGCGTGACGGGACCCGAACCCGGAAGCGACCAGAGAACAGCCAGCATCGACCACCACCCCGAGAACCTCCGCCTGCTCCCCTGGCCGCAGGCGGACGCCTCCGTCCTGCGCGACACCCTCGCGCACGCGGGCGGCGGACTCGAGAGCGAGAGCGAGATCCTCGTGCGCCACGACCGCTACCTGCGCGGTTGGGCGGACGGCGACGCGTTCTTCTACGTGGTCGAGCTGGACGGACTCTCCGTCGGCTCCATCGGCTATTGGTACGGCTGCTCGCGCGGCGTCGTCGCCTACGAGGCGGCGTGGAGCATCGCTCCGCACGCCCGCGGCATCACCGCGGACTCCGTGCGGATGCTGCTCGAGGAGGCGGCGGCGTTCCCCGTGCCCCGCTTCGTGCACGCCTTCGTGGCGGAGAGCGACCTGGACGCGGGCGCGACCTGCGTCGAGGCCGGCTTCGACCGGATCGACCTCGTCGAGCAGGGCGAACCGCCGGAGCTCTACGTGGACTGGGCGTTCGACCTGGCCGCCGTGGCCTGATCAGATCCCGTGGCGCTCCAGCCACGGCCGCAGCACCGCGAGGAACTCCTCGGGGTGCTCGAGGCCGGGCAGGTGCGCCGCGTCCTCGAGCACGTGCAGCTCGGCACCGCCCACCTCGGCGGCGAGGTGCTCGCAGACCGGCAGCGACTCGGAGAGGTCGTGCGCGCCCGCCACGACGAGGGTCGGCACGGCGATCTCCCCGAGCCGCTCGCCCGCCGGCCCGGAGGGATCGATCGGGCGGGGGGCCTCCGCCTCGTGGCCGACGCCCGTGAGCGCGAGCTCCCGGACCCGCGCGAGGAACTCCGGAGCCACGTCGTCCGCGTAGCGGTCGGGACCCACGGCCCAGAGCTCCGCCTCGACGATCGCCGCGGCCTCCCGCTCGCCCGCGAGCTCCAGCGCCTCGACCTCCCCGAAGCGCCGCTCCTCCTCCGCCGTCAGCGCGGGGTAGTCGAAGCCCGCCAGGCCCGGCGCGATCACGACCAGGCCGGTCACCCGCTCCGGATGCTCGAGCGCCAGGTCGAGCGCGAGCGTCCCGCCCCGCGAGCAGCCGACGACCACCGCGCGCTCGACCCCGAGGTGGTCGAGCACGTCCAGGGCGTCCCGGCGCGGGTCGTACTCCACGTCCTCCGTGCTCGTTCCGCCCGCGCCGCGGACGTCGTAGCGGACCACCAGCCGGTCGCGCGAGAGGTCGGGGACGAGCGGGTCCCACATCCGCAGGTCGGCGATGCCCGCGTGCACGAGCAGCAGGGCGGGCGCGGAGGCGTGGCCGTCCGCCTCCCAGTAGAGGCTCGCGCCGGGGACCTCGAGATGCGGCATGCCGCACACCGTAGGCGCGTCCCGCCGGCGCTGCAACGCCCGGCCACTGCCTAGGGTGGAGGCGCGACAGCGGACGGGCCGCGGCGGGGAGGCGGCGGCGTGGAGGGCGTGCTCACCGGCTTCTCGATCATCGGGGTCGTCATCGCGGTCGGCTACCTGATCGCGCGGTTCCGGATCGTCCCGCCCGAGAGCCGGCTGATCCTGTCGCGGATCGCCTTCTTCGTCACGACGCCGGCGCTGCTGTTCACCGTGCTGTCGCGGGCCGACGTCTCCGTCCTCTTCTCCTCGTTCCTGCTCGTCTCGCTCCTGACGGTGCTGACCGTCGCCCTGCTCTACGTGCTGGCCTCGCGGCTGCTCTTCCCCCGCCCGCTGCCGGAGACGGTGGTCGGGACCGCGGCCTCCTCCTACGTCAACGCCAACAACATCGGGCTGCCGGTCGCCATCTACGTGCTGGGCGATCCGCAGTGGGTGGCCCCGACGCTCCTCCTGCAGCTGATCGTCCTCGCGCCGACGATCCTGACGCTGCTCGACGTCTCGACGAGCGGGCGGACCTCGGTCGGCGCGATCCTCACGCAGCCGCTGCGGAACCCGATGATCATCGCCTCCGCCCTCGGCCTCGTCGTCGCACTCACCGGCGTCGAGCTGCCCGCGCCCGTGCTGCAGCCGTTCTCGATCATCGGCAACGCATCGATCCCGCTGGTGCTGATCGCCTTCGGGATGTCGCTGCGCGGGCAGCGGCCGCTGGAGGCGGGGCCGGCGCGGGTCGAGGTGGTCGTCGCCTCCGTCCTCAAGTCGCTGGTGATGCCGGCGGTCGCGCTGCTGCTGGGGCGCTTCGCGTTCCACCTCGACTCCGAGCACCTCTTCGTGGTGACGGTGACCGCCGCGCTGCCGACCGCGCAGAACATCTTCACCTTCGCCTCGCGCTACGACCGGGGCGTCGCCGTCGCCCGCGACACGGCCCTCGTGACCACGGTCGCCGCGGTGCCCGTGCTCATCGGGGTGTCCCTCCTGCTGGGCTGAGCGGAGCAGCATCCCGCCTCCCGCTCGGTCCCGGCGGAGGCGCCGGACGGCCCGCGCATCCGCATCGCGTGTCCCTCGTCCTGGGACGGGGCCGGTGGCGCGGGCCCGGTCGCACTCCGCCGACCGTCGCTTAGGCTCTCTCGAATGAGCACCACCACGTCCGCCGACCGCTCCACCCGCGGCAGGCCGCGCCGCCGTCGCGGCCTCTGGATCACGCTGATCGTCCTCCTGGTCCTGCTGATCGGCGCCGTCGTCGCGGTGCTCCTCGGCGTGCGCACCTACGACAAGGCGATGACCGTCCGCGACAAGCTGACCGAGGCGATCCCGCTGGTGTCGCAGGTGACGGACAGGCTGACGACGTTCGACACCTCCGGGGCGGAGGAGACCGCGGGCCGGATCGCGACCCTCACCGGCGAGGCGCGCGACGAGACCGAGGACCCGGTGTGGCGGGTGATGGAGGTGGTGCCCGTCCTCGGGCCGAACCTGTCCGCGGTCCGCGCCGCGACCGAGATCGCCGACGACGTCTCCGGCCGGATCGTCACGCCGCTCTCCACGACCTCGCTCGACATCCTCAAGCCCGTCGACGGCAGGGTCGACCTCGCGGCGATCACCGAGCTCTCGCAGAAGATCACCGTCGCCAAGGAGGTCGTCGACGCGGCGCAGACCCGCGTCGAGGGCATCGACCGCGGCCCGCTGGTGCCGCAGGTCGCCTCGGCCCTCGACTCCTTCACTCCGCAGCTGGCCACCGCGACCGCGGCGATGGAGCAGGTCGAGCCGCTCACCGCGATCCTCCCCGACTCCCTCGGAGCGTCCGGCCCGCGCCACTACCTGGTGATGTTCCAGAACCTGGCGGAGTCGCAGGCTCTGGGCGGCGGCGCGTCGTCGGTGATGCAGCTCGACGTCGACGGCGGCGCGATCTCGATCGGCCGTCAGCTGGGCAGCGGCGACTTCCGCGGTCTGGCGCCCGTCACCGTCGACCAGAGCGCGCTCGACACCATCGGCGAGAACATGGCGACGACCTTCAACGTCTCGACCAGCCGCCCCGACTTCCCGACGGCCGCCTCGATCGCCTCCCAGTTCTGGGCGCAGAAGTTCCCCGAGCAGAGGATCGACGGCGTCCTCGCGATCGACCCCGTCGCCCTCTCCTACCTCCTCGGCTCGACCGGGCCGGTGACCCTCACCGACGGCACGGTCCTCACGAGCGAGAACACCGTCTCGACCCTGCTCAACGAGGTCTACTTCCGCTACCCGGAGTCGGTCGTGGCCGAGCGCACCGACGAGTTCTTCTCGGAGGCGAGCGCGACGGTCCTGGGGAAGATCCTCGGCGGGGAGATGGAGCCCACGAAGATGCTCCCGGCGATCGTGAAGGCGGTCGACGAGAGCCGCATCCTCGCCTACAGCTCCGACGCCGACGAGCAGGCGCTCCTCGCGCCCACGCCGATCGCGGGGGTCCTGCCGCAGACGACGACCGACGGCACGACCACCGGAGTGTTCTTCCAGGACGCCTCGGGCGGCTCGAAGATGGACTACTACCTGAGCACGGCGGTCACGCAGTCGAGCGCGGGCCGGTGCGCCGCCTCCGGCGCGGTCTTCACCACCTCCGTCACCGTGACCAACACGATCTCGAAGGCGGTCGCTCGGACGCTGCCCGGCTACGTCGCCGCGGCCGGCGGGCGCGGTGCGTACCCCCTGGGCGACTTCGTCACCAACATCTACGTCTACGGCCCTCCCGGGACCACGGTGTCGAGCGCGGCCTGGGCCGACGGCACGGGCTACGGACCCGAGAGCCTCGACGACCTCGGCCGTCCCGTCTCGAAGGTCGCCGTGCAGCTCTCGCCCGGCCAGTCCGAGACGTTCGACGTGCAGTTCAGCGCCGGCGACGCCTCCGGCTTCGGCGACCAGACCGTGCGGGTGACTCCGATGATCAACCCCACCGCGGTCACGCTGAACGACGAGCCCGCCTGCGGCTGACCGCGCGATCGCGCCCCGAGCACGCCGACCGCTGACGCGCCCCCGGGTCGGTGCTGGACCAGCGCCGACCGGTCCGACCGCTGACGCGCCCCCCGGGTAAGTGCTAGACCAGCGCCGAACCGGGGATCGAGCTCGTCACGAGCGAGGAGGCGAGGAACGCGGTGGCGATGCAGAGCACGAACCCGATGACCGGCACGAGGAACGCGCGACGGCCCACGAGGTAGCGCACGACCGTCACGGCCACGGCGATCAGCGTCAGCGCGGGCGGCCCGATCAGCGCGATCGAGACGCCCCAGTCGATCCGGTCGAAGTCGCAGGCGAAGTTCTGGCCCTCGCACTGCGCGGGGAAGACCGAGAGGATCGCGGCGAGGTAGCCGAGCACGATCGTGAGCAGGCCGAGGGCGAGGCAGCCGAGGATCGAGAGCACGAGGTCCCAGCGGCGTCGGCGCGGCTTCCCGGCGGCGATGATCTCGCCCACCGAGCGGTAGGCGTCGGACCGGAACTCGTCGTGCGCGGCTCCGGGGCGGGCGCCGAAGTAGACGGCTCCGATCGCCGCGGCGACCTGCACGACGCAGACGCCGAGCATGGTCATGCCGGTTCC
>NZ_PSWE01000029.1:0-42567 GCF_002932195.1 Rathayibacter sp. AY1C4
CCACGACCCCCGCCCCCGACGTCGACGAGTGGGGACACACCGCCGAGCTGCGCGCCGCGCAAGACGCCGTGAACGCTGCCGCCCAGACTGGCGAGATCCGCGCCCTGCACGCCGCGGTGCGCGTGCTCTTCACCGCTGCCGCCCGGCACGCCTGGCCGACCGCCACGGCTCTCGTGTTCAAGCGCGAGAGCGTCGGCACGTTTTCCGGATACTGGGCGCTCTGCCGCGTCACCGACGCGGGGCATCGGGTCCTCCGCGAGTGGGAGGACGAGCCCGACGAGATGAGCGACGAGAGCGACGAGGAGCGCGTCGCGCTCGACCTCATCACGAATAGCCACGAGACGCAGGACTACGCCGACACCTTCGGCCCGCTCCGCGAGGGCGTGGCGGTCGGATACCACCTCTACATGCTCTGAGCACGCGCCTGCGGGTCGACCCGAAACGGGCCGGCCCGCACGAGGGGGAGACCCCCCTCGACCCCCCCGATCACACGCGTGGACCGGCCATTCGCGCTCGAGCGGTGGTCAGCGGCGGGGCCGCGGTTTGCGCGTCTTTCCCGCGCGAATGTTCCGGTTCTCGATGACGCCGACGACGGCCAGGCCGATCGCCACCGCAACGAGGAGCACCCAGCCGAGGACGTTGAACCACTGCCCGGTGAATGCCGCATACGTCTGCCCCCCGGCGATGCTCGCGAACATCAGCGACAACCCGAACCAGACCATGCCGTTGCTGATCAGCGCCGCACGCGCCAGGGGATTCCGGGGAGTGGCCATGGCGTCACTGTGACACCGGCGACTGGGACTGCCCCCAAAGCGGGCAGCGTTCTACGCTGACGAGGCGGCGTCGAGCGGGACCGCACGTCCCGGCTCCGCTGCCGCGGACCCCGCCATTCGCCCCGGTTGGCCGAGGGACCGCCAGTAGCCCCCGGCGCGCACTCCGTTTCGCGGCCCGCCGGGGGCTACCCGCGGCGCCGCTCCACCGAGCGTCAACGGTGACGCCGCCCTAGTGGGCGTCGTCGTACGCCTTCTGAACCTCAGCAGAGATGCGGCCGCGATCCGACACGTTGTGCCCGTTCTTCGCCGCCCACTCCCGGACCGCCTTCAACCGCTCCGGGTCGCTCTTCGCCCGAGCGGGAGCCGAGGAGCCGGCGTTACCGTCTCGACGCACACGACGGCCGGCGTCCACGTACTTCTCGAACACGGAGCGCAGCTCGGCCGTGTTCTTCGCCGATAGATCGATTTCATAGTTCGCGCCGTCAATCGAGAAGGTGACGGTTCCACCGTCACCCTCAATTGCAGAGCCGTCCAGGTCATCGATCAGAGAGAGCTTCTGTGCCATCGGGTATCTCCAAGCAGAGGGAATCAGTGATCGCTCTGTTTCTACCAGCCAGCCGCTTACAGGCGGCGCACCATGAGCGAGTGTCTGGCGTCCGCGCTCACCCCGCCGAGAGGCCCCGGTCAGGGGTAGTAGATCGACCACTCCGTCTCCGGGAGCTCGCGCACGTCATCGATGACCCGCACCCGCCAGCCGGCGTCCGTGCGGTCCTCGATTTCGCCGCGCACGATCTCGGGCGTCCACCCGTCACGAGTGCTCACGTACCGCACGAAGCGCATGTGCTGGCCCGGCATCGGGTTGGTCGGACCGCCTCTAGACATGGCCTCATTCTCGGCAACCCAGGTTTCGGAAAGCTGCGTCGCGGGTGCTGCTCTCGGCCGCGCCATGCACGCGGCCGAGAGCAGGGCGGCACCGGAGCCCCTTGCACCGGTATGGCCGTCGCGGCGTCAACGAAGTCCCCACTTCTCGACCGCACCGCACCATTAGACACGACGTGCCAACACGACGACGCCCAGGGGAGCGGGTCGAGCAGGTGGGGTCCGTTGTCGCGGACGCTGTTCACATCTCGAGAAACCTCGTAGTGCTCGAGGTCGAACGCGACCGCGCTCGACTTCTACTCGAGCAGCTCCTTCAAAGCGTCGACGTCCAGGTGCCCACCGAGCCAGTCGTCGTACCCGTCCGGCGTGGTGCACGCCGGCATCCGGTTTTGGACCTCACCCGGCGCCAAATGCGAGTCGCGGGTGACGATCGCCGTCGACAGCCGCAGCACTACAAGAGTTCGCCAGCGAGGTGGACAACCAAGCCAAGAACGAGGAGGAGAGCGCACGCTACAACGGTCAGCCGATCGGTCCGCGGTCGCGACCCCCGCGGGCAGGCCGAGCGTGCTCGCGCGATCGTCGCTGACATTGATCGCCAGCTCGACGCGAACACCGCCGCCGGCCGACGGTCTAGGTAGCGGGTCGTCTCGCGTCCGATAGGGGCGTTACTTGGTCAACTTAAAACTCCGCGGACGGCAACGCGGTCCAGATGATCACTCGACTGGCAGCGAGTTGCCAATGAGGCATTTACCCGTCGAGATGGGTTGGAACAGCGCCCCGACATATTTATTGTCGCCGTCTTCCCCGGAAGCTTTGTGACGATACTGACCGACGAAGCAGGAACCATTAGACTTAACCGCGATAAAAATCGCGTCAGCTGTTTCGCCCGCGGTCGTCGTTTCGACAGTCGTCTCCATTTGCGTCTGGTCGAACCCGCTGTTGATCAGAGCCTGTGCTAAGTCCGTCCCGTTCGGATCGCCGACTGACGCGACCGTTCGCTCGTTGACCGAGTTGAAGACGGCCAGATTTTGATCGGTGCTCTGACTGGGATCGTAAGCAGTCGCAGTCGCCTCGGGAGCTGCCGATGACAAGGCCGGGGCGGATGCCGATGCCGAGTCGGACGTGACGTCTCTGGGTGTGCAGCCAGAGAGGATCGCAATCGTCGCTGCAATTGTGGCGATGGTGCAGAGTGTCGTTCTTCGGGAATCCACACTCTGATCCTGCCATGCGGAAGGCCCGGGCCGATCGCCGAGGCGAGCGACCCGGCCTGATCCTGTCATGCGGAAGGCCCGAGCCGATCGCCGAGGCGAGCGACCCGGGCCTTCCGCATGGCCTAACCCTTCGATGCGTCCACGAGGTAGCCGTACCCCGGAACGTAGGGGCAGTTCTTGAGAATCGTCCACCCGTCCGCACGATAGGCCTGAACCTCGGCACGGCAGGCGGAGTATGTAGGGAAGTACCCTCCGCTGTACTGCACGGCGCTGGCCGGCGTCGCCGTCGCGAAGAGAGCGGCGCCGGCCAGAAGACCGGCCGCCGCTGCCATGGTCATCTTTCGAGTTGTGACGAGTCGCATGGTTTGTCCCCCCAAGGCTGTGATAGGTATCTCCTATGAGCCCTGATGTAGACAATATCCCAAAATCATCAAACGCGACGCGAACGGCCGGTCACAAATTGATAACGTAGCTGTCTTTTATTCTTTCCGAGCGGCCGCATAGTCGAGGCCGCTTCTGGCAAGAAGCGACCCCAACCCATTGCAACAAATTTTCTTGATTGGAACTAATCTGTTGCAGTGGCCTCTAGCATCGCGACATCATCATCGTCCATCGGCCCCAACGGGCCACGCATTGCAGTCTCTTCTCGAGCGCAACAACAGATCGGAACCGTCTCGTATGGGAATGGTTGATTGAGTGTCTAGCTGCGGAACGGCAAAGAAGGGGGGAGGGGAAGCGCGAGCGCTTCCCCTCCCCCCTTCTTTGCCGTCTTGCCAGACGTCTAGGCGCAGCTTCCCTGCTTCACGATCGCGTGGGCGCCCGCGTCATCGATCTTGTGCCACCGGCTGGATGCCTGTCCGACGCGGCTTTCGGTGCTGCGGAAGTAGTACCCGGCTCCGGTGTAGAAGGTGCCGCAGTAACCCGCGGGGATGAGCACCGCATCCCAGTCGTACGGAGCGCCGGCCTCCACATTGGGTGCGATCGTCTTCTGCACCGCACCCGCGGCGACCTGCCCGTTGGTCGTGTAGTCGGTGGAGACTCGGAAGGAGATGGACCCCTTGTTCACGATCCGGCCGCACAGCGGCTTCGTGCAGGTTCCGCCCACCGCTGCGGCCGACATGCCCTCGTCGTATTCGATCCACTCGGGTGCGCCCTCTTGAAGGTACGCGGCCGGAACTTCGGTCGTGAATCCCTCGTCGGTGGTGAGGTAGCCGACCGCGGATGAGCCCTCAGGCGCCGGAGCCGGAGCGGCCTGGGCCCCGGCCGGTGCCACGGTCGCGAGGAGTGCGAGCACTACACCGGCGATCGCAGCGCGTCCCATGAACCGCTTGCTGCGTGTCGTTTCGGCGTGACGAGCGAGTGAAATTGACATCTGGAAGTCCCCCAACTTTGAGTCTCGACGGCGGCATTGCCGTCTGAGACATCAGAGTGGAGGGCAAGGACGCTCAGAGGAAGCTTGCCTGAAAAAGTTCACCGACAGTTCACGGCCTGAACGTAAGGTGGGGCCATGACGCGACTCAGGAGCTACTCACGGGCCGTCGGAACGCTCCTCATTTCGGCGGGAGTCGTCGGCGCTGCCGCCTTCTTGCTGCACTGGGGGCAGTGCTTCGGTGGCCTGACGGACGGCTGCTACGCCGCCACCCAGTCCGACTTCCCTTGGGTCGCGATGTCCGTTCTCTGGGTGATCACCTTCCCTCTCGCCATCGTCGGCGCGTTCCTCTTCTCCCCGAAGCAGCCCATCACGCTGATCGGGGTAGTGCTCCTCATGCTGATCAATCCGCTGACCGACCATGGACTCTTCTTTGTCCCCTGGGACGTGGCCGACACCCTGCCGTTCACAGGTTTGACGATCGCCTTTGCGGCGATCGCTGCGGGAGCACTTCAGATCGTCAGCTCGCAGAGAGTTGAGCAACCGCTGCTTCGCGGAAGCTCGCCAGAACAGCACCAGGGTCACCCGTCATACGGCGAAGGTACCCCCGCCTGAAGGTCTCGCCTACCGGTCCGTCGTCGTTCGCGGCGATGATTGCGGGTAGCTGTACTCGGCTGCGATCTGAGTCTTCAGCGCATCAAGGTCCCAAACCGCTGCCCACGATGTGCCAGCCAGCAGCTCCACAAGTTCAGCGTGCTTCTCCAGCGCGTCGGCCAGCTTGCGGTAGGCGGATTCGATCTTCTTCGACATGCCTCCATCTTCCCGTGCTGACGTTGCGCAGCTCAACGCGCGACCGTCCGATGAGGGATGGGTAGACGGGACGGTGCTCGACTCAGCTCTCGGTGGTCGGCTTCGAAGCGGCTGAGCCCGACGAAAGGCCGAGCACTTTCAGCGGTCCATCGCCGAGGGCACCGAGGGCGTCTGCAACATCATTGGTGAGCAGGGAGTCGATCAGTTCCGGGGCCAGTGGGAGATCCCCGGAATCGATCTGCTCGAGGACGCGGGCGCGGACACGCTCGCGGAAGATGATGCCGTTTTCGTACTCGCGGACTGCCGCTCGGTTGAGCTGTTGACGGTCAGGCCAGTCACGGAGTAGGCGGAGCAGCGCGTAGACGACGGTTCCGCCGGCGAGGATCACCAGTTCGAGCGGGTTCTCGTACCGGAGGCTCTGGACGGTGATCTGAGCGTTTGCGTCCGCTTCGCGGCCAGCGATGCGCTCGAACTCGTCGATCGGCTGAGGAAGGTCTACGGGTTCCAGGGCCGCGAAGAAGAGCGAGCCATCGCTCCAGGCAAGGTCACCAGCGCGGCCGAGTCCGCGCCGTCGCGAACGCATTCGCGCAGCGATGAGCGCGCCTCGATCTGTTCGGCGCTGCAGGGCGCTCGCGAACTCGAGGACACGCCTCACATCATCGACCGCCGCCCCAAGCGCGGCGATGGACGCGTTCGGGCCGAGATTCAGGGTCAAGGTGATCGTCTCTGCCATGGGATGAACGTAGCGGGGCTGGTCGAGTGCTGCTGTCGTTCGACTAGGGGCGAGAGCTACCAGCGGCGGGACGTCATGCTGAGTTCGTCAGCCTCTTCCTCTGTGAGGACTCCGACGAGCTCGGCGATCTTGACGATGATGCTCTCCATCGGCTCCTCCGCCGTGCTGAACCCGCCTCGCGACGCGAGAGTCGGCGTCACCTGGTCCAGCTCTTCGAACGTCACGCCGTGCATCACTGGCACCAGAAGGCTCCGCCGGAGGAGGGCGCTGAGTTCGTTGCTCGCGATGCTCCGATCGGTGCGCAGCTTCTCGAGCATCGCGGGCGTGACCAGTACGATGCCCATCCGAGAACTGACCAGACCACGATCGATCGCGACGCGCATGTCTGTACCAGGCCGGAGGCTGACCTCGCTGAACCAGACCGTCACGTCGTTCGCGAGCAGCTGCTCGTAGACGTCTTGTGCGTCGGCCTGACGATCCGGCCACGCGTGGCAGAGGAACACATCGTTCTGCTGAACCGTGCGCACGACTGTTGCCTGACGAACGGGCTCCAGGTCGCGGACCTGCTGCGGCGTGTACGAGACGGTCGACGTCCTCGGCTGCCACGACGGACGAGCACTGCGCCCGCCGCCGCCAGACACGCTCCCGCTCCGGCGCACGGGCGCCGGAGCCGCAGGAGGCGTGTGCGGCCGGTAGGGCCGCGGCTGCTCGTAGTAGCTGTAGCCGCCGCCGCGACCGTGAACTGGGCAATCGGCGCCGCCGCCGCGAATGTGGCCCCGTACGGGCGCTGTGCACTGAGACATGTCGCAGATGGTAGCTCCGACCTCCGACATGCTCAGAGCGGTGTGGGAATGGTGTAGCAGGCGCCAAGGGAACGTCCACGCCTGATCGGGAGGTCAGCGCTGGTTCTGCCGCGCGAAGGCGAGCGCGCTGAGTGGAACGCAGGCGGCCTGATCGGCTGCCGGGTGATACCAACGCCCACAACCGAGTGCGATGATTCCAACGACACTTTAAGCTATAGGCGAAGGAGCCTCATGATTAAAGCACTTTCATCAACCGCAATGTTTTGGATTGGCATCGGCGGCATATCGTTAGGTTTATTTTTCGGATTGATAGTGCCGATCTGGATCGCTCCCTATCAAGCTGACGGGTCCCCTACAATCAGCCAAATTCTTTCAACGGTCCCAGTTCTTACTCGCATAGCTGAGGGAATTGGGTACTCTTTCATTGCGGGAGCTTTTGTAGTACGTCATTTCGAAAATTGGCAAGCTACAGATGCTCGTCGATCCGTTCACTTCGTCGGACGCGCAGCCCGGAAAGATGAAGATTAAGGATTATGCGCCGTGCTAGCAGTATTCCGCTTAGCGCCAAAAGATTCTGCACAAAATGACTTGATGTCGGAATCATACTTCGTCAGTGCGGCTGTGAGAAGTAGGTCATCCTGTATGGCGGCTTCCGCCCCGTCGCGAGTGGCCTTAGATGCCACAGACGAAACGAGGTCATGTAGACCCGGGTAGCTGGCGTAATATTGCTGGAGGTCGACAGTGTCGCCAGTGTGTAGATACTGTGTTGTGACGCCGTAACTGATAGAAGAACACAAGGCCAAATTTGCTTCAGCGGAGGTTGGCTTTGTACCGGCCGGCGCAAATGTCTGAGGCCCGCGAGGGTTAAATTCACCGAAGAGAGTTTCGAGCGTCGTTGCGGGACCTGTCGCAAACCAGTAATCGCCGTAGACTAATTGGTTATCCTCAGTAATGAGGGCAGACCAATCGTCAATAAGCTTGAGGGTGGCGTCCGGTTCATCATAAATTC
Organism: Rathayibacter sp. AY1C4; assembly: GCF_002932195.1. Classification (NCBI taxonomy): domain Bacteria; kingdom Bacillati; phylum Actinomycetota; class Actinomycetes; order Micrococcales; family Microbacteriaceae; genus Rathayibacter; species Rathayibacter sp. AY1C4. The sequence goes on from NZ_PSWE01000029.1 coordinate 7,588, forward strand.
TTAGAACAACGCCAGTCCCGGATTCGGGTAGGCAGTACAACCCCGCTGCCGATCCCCAATAGTCAGGGTCTCCGCCCATCAAGTGAGGGTTCGAACATGCGTTATTGCTGGCAATTTCGCCAATGTCGCTCGTCGTCAGGCTCTTAGTTGTACTTGAAGATTCGGCGCATCCGACTAGGGCGCACGCCACAACGAGGCTGCTGACCGAAGCGGCCAGCAGCCTCGTCGCGATGGAGTGAGTCACTTCCAGCGGACGTACCCGATTGTTCCCGGGGCGCTCGAATACCCACGGATCTTGGCCACGGTCGCGCGGTTCCCGATGAGGGCGTTTGCTGAGCCGGAGCCACCGCAACCGGCCGTGTACCACACCGGCGTCGAGACGCTCGGCGTTACCGAGTATCCACGGCCCTGCACACAAGAGGGGCCGCTGTTGAAGGCGAACTTGTCCTGTGTCCAGGAATAGCTCCACCGAGCAGTTGAGTCATAGCCGATGATGCCGCATCCGTCAGTGGATTCCACCCATCCCGACACGTTGACGAATGAGGCGTTTCGGTAGCTGCACGCTGCGGCGACCTGAGCGGACTCGTTTCCGGCCGTACCGGAAGTTCGAGCCTCACTTGGAGCGTCATCTCCGATGACCTCGACGGTTTCACCCTTCGAGCCGAAGACGATGACTGAATCGGAGCTGAGAACTGCATCATCCGCGATGACGATATCGGGATGCTCTTCGAGATATTGCGAAACAGAGTCTGTGTTTCCTGTGCTTATCGTTTCGGCCGCGTTGACCGGCGATGACGTTGCGATGAGCGCCGCGGCTAGACATGTAGCTGCGGTCATCGCGAATCGAGTGCGCATTCGTTCCCCATTGAACATATGGACTACTACAACCTTAGTGATCTAGAATAGATTCACTCGTCGGCGAGGTTCGCCCCCAACCCCGTAGGAGCAGGAGACCATGATTGAGGCCAGCGCGTCAAGTCTTTTTTCGGTGTCGTCAGTGCTCAACGTCGTTCAGATTGGGTTTTGGGTCTTGTTTGCTATCGGTGTCGCCGTACGCGCTGTACGAATTTTGGTCCTCAAGAGAGGTGACCGACTGCGGAACGTCGCGCGACCGTTCGCCGACGCCGGTGCGGTCCAGTCGAGTGCGTTCGGTTGGGCTCCTGGCGAGCAACTGCGTGCGGATGGAATCTCAGCGCCTGCAGAGAGTGATCGAGACGTGGATCGAGGGCGGTCGGGTAACTCGTCGGTCTGAAAGTACGGACGGGTGATCTGGCCACCGGAGCGTAGTCTGCCCAGGGGCTCCTGCCTGACGGCAAGCGCGGGTCTTCGAGCATGGTCTGGTTAGCCACGCCGCGCTTCACGGCCTCGGTTGCAGCGCCCGTGCTCCGGTTTCTCGCCGGCAGATGACCCGTCTGGTGGGGAGACCGTAGCTGGACCCGTCCTGTAGGGGAGGGGGCGGACCGGCCATTAGCGATCCCGTCCGGTTGGGCCCATGAGCACTGACGTCTGGCGGTGTCCCATTAGGGGGTCGTTGACCGGTCGCGCGCAAGTCGGCTGTGGGGCCGCGCAGTGGCGCTGGGGGTGTCGTCTCGTTTGACCCGGCCGTTAGCAGTTCCGCTGAGGGGGCGTGAAACGAGGCGCGGGGCCCAGGTTGTCTACTCCGGGTCGGGTGGTTGTGGGGCTGTGTCGTTGAGGCGGCGATAGTAGGCGACGTCGAGTGCGCTGAGGTGGGTGAGGAGGCGTCCGGCGCGGTCGTGCATGGTCATGGAGCCGTCGTGGAGGCTCGCGATGGCGCCGATGCGGTGCAGCATCAGTACCGTGGCGAGGCGTTCGGCGTAGTGCAGTTCCAGGAAGTACACCAGCGGCGGGTTGCCGGTGCGTCCCGGGGTGAAGAGGGCGGTGGGCTGGTGTCGGGTGACGCCGGTGTCGCGGTTGAGTTCTCGGAAGATGTATCGGTCGCGCAGCCACGGCCCGCCGAGGATTGCCGCAACGATGACGACGGCGCCGAGGATGACGAACGGGTTGAGGAGAACGGCGAGGTCGTTGCCGGTCATCATCCGAGCATGTCCCGGGTGCGGTCGCGGTCCTCGGCCGCTTCGGTGTCCGCGGCGAGCTGCGCGACTCGCGCTTCGATGTAGACGGTGCGCATCGTGGCGTCATGGTCGAGTTGCAGGACTCGCAGGAGGCGATGCAGTTGTACGGTGCCGGCCGAGGTTTTACCGGTCAGGATGCGTCGGACGGTGCGCGGTCGGAGCCGTGCGAACACGGCTACCTTCTGTGCGCTCCAGCCCTGCGCCTGCATGGCTGTGGTCAGTACCTCGCCGAGCGCGGTGTCAAAGTGCTGGGGCGTCAACCCAATGAAGTCCACCCGGCCAGGGTAGCCAGCACCGCGCCAGCCTAGGCGGAGGGCGTTTCACTGGTACGCAAGTAGGCGTAGACGGTCTCTCGGCTGATGCCGTATTCCTTCGCCAGCGTCGTCTTCGGCACGCCAGCGGCAGCACGTTCGTGTAGCTCGGCGATCTGGGTCGGGGAGAGCGACCGGCGGCGCCCGCGGTAGGCGCCGCGTTGCTTGGCGAGGGCGATGCCCTCGCGTTGACGCTCCCGGATGAGTTCGCGTTCGAACTCTGCGAACGCGCCCATCATGTTCAGCAGCAGGTTCGCCATCGCACTGTCCTCACCGGTGAAGGTGAGCTGCTCCTTCACGAACTCGACCCGGACCCGCTTGTCCGTCAGTCTGCGCACGAGCCGGCGAAGATCTTCGAGGTTTCTTGCGAGCCGATCCATCGAGTGCACGAGCACCGTGTCTCCGTCGCGGACGAACCCGATCATCTCTTCGAGCTGCGGACGGTTCACGTCCTTGCCGGAGGCCTTGTCCTCGAAGACTCGATCCAGCGTCACGCCGTCGAGCTGGCGCACCGTGCTCTGATCCAACGTGCTCACCCGCACGTACCCGACCCTCTGACCCGACATGCCGCCTCCGACCGCTACTTGTCCAGTTGAAGTCTAAGAGCCGCAGGTGCAAGTGTCAGACAAGGCCCGACATGGCCCTATTCGGACGCGCTTCGGCGATGGTGCCTGACGTCCGGTTGGGGTGTACCTCAGGTTGGCGGGCAGGGTGGCGGCGCCGCCGGGACTGGGCATCGCCACCCATGCGGGATACGACTACTAGCTCCGTCGCTGGTTGAAGGTGAGCGGCACGAGCACCAGGCCTCGCGGCAGGACTGCTACGAACGGTCCCAAGTCGCGTCGACGTCGCGGCCACGATCTTGCACGATGTCGTTGATAGCGAACCCCAAAACGAGCCACCCCTGCGAGCTGTCGTCGGTCAGGTCGCCCGAGTACTTCCGCAGGAGGTCAGCGACGTTCGCCCACGAGGAGAGGTAGTCGGCCACGTCCTCCTCAGCAGTGGCGAGCGACGCGATGAGGGACGGATCGGCGCCCACCCTCTCGGCGGTGTCCCGCAGCAGCGAGAAGAGTCGGCGCTCCTCCATCGCACCGAGCACTTCGTCTGGAGTCACTGCCGCGGCAGGGTTGGCTGCTAGTTGCAGGGTGAGAAGGTTGAGGAGCGAGTACTGGCCAAGAGTCGTCATGGGTTGACCGTAGCGAGCCCGAGCAGCGACACGCCGTGATCTGTGAGCTGCCCATCAGCCCCGCGAGGAGCTGGCCGTACGTGCCGCGGAGCTGCGCTCTCGGGGCTGAGCACGCACCGAGTGTTCAGGCGTGACGTCACTGTCCGCCGGTCGGCGGTGTATCGAGTGGCTGCGCGGTCGCGGGAGTCGGGGGATAGGTTGTCGGGTCGTTCGCTGCGGCCGTAATGGCCGCCCATTTCTTCGGCAGTGAAGAGGTTGGGATACCGAAGCCGGGCATGTCCCAGAGTTTGCGTGTGCGGTCGGTGGGGCCGGTGTTGGGCCAGAATCGTAGACGCCATATGTCTCCTGGTGTGGTGGAGCCTGGCCAGCCGTAGTTGACGAAGCCGCGTCCGCTGATTTCGACCCAGTAGCTTCCTTTCGCCAGCTCGAAAGTTGTACCGGTCATCGTGGGACTGTCGAGTCGCACGGTTGGTGCGGTGAGGGTGATCGTTTCGACGGATATCTGTTCCCAGTCGTCGGTGTCGGACTGGGGTCGAGTGGCCCACCGCTCGATGGCGATCGCCGTCTGGAAGTTGTTCTGGTGCGGGGATGTGACGAGCACGGTTTGGCCGTCGCCGGCCGAGGGCGGTGTGGTCAGTGCATCTTCCAGGAGCGCGAGTTCGTCGGAGTCAGGCATGCCACTGGTGATGGTGAATTGTCCGTAGTCCATCGCGAGGGTGACGGTGGATGTTGACAGCGGTTGCGCGGCGCTCATGCGACAGAGACTACTTCCGCATACGGCGGCCGTCATGCGTCGGCATGCCGACCGAGGCCGGCTCCCCGCTGCGCCGTTCGCCGGGGTGCTAGTGGTGCCCCAGGGTGAGGCCTTCCCTCCGATAAGCAGAGCGTCGGCCGGAGGGAGGAGGGTGTCAGGAGTGCCCCTCTGGGGCATCCCCGAAGGGGACGCGGAGCGCTCTTGACGCCCTCGTCACGAAGGCCAGAGTGGAGCGGTCGGAGGGACGGCCGGACGTGACGTGCGTTGTCACGCTGCGGCGCTCGAACCGTCGTGCTCGTCCTCGTCATCGGTGGACGTTTCGTAGCGACTGTCACTGCTGTAGTACCACTTGCGGTAGTCACGGCGTCGCCCGGCGAGGTAGAAGTAGACGGGCGCTGCGATCACGAACACGGCTACTGCAAAGAGCGTCAGGATTCTGACGGCGTATGGGTGTGGCGGAAAGATCGTGAAGGTAGAGAAGACGGTCCACGCGAGGACTGTGAGGATGACGGCGGCGCTGCTGAGGGCGAGGAGTCGAACGGGCGTCCAGGCCAGATCATCGATGCGGTGTTGCTTGCGGTAGGTGGCGTCGATCTGTCGTCGTTGTTCATCTCGGAGAACCGGTCCGAAGTCATCGGTGTAGGCGCGCATGTTACGCACGTCGGCCCACACTCTTTCGCGTCGCTCGGGGTCGTAGGAGGAGGCGACTATTGCGTCGATAAGCCAGGCGGGTCGACGGTCGCCGCGATACCCGGCGCTGCTGTTCGCTGCGCGGTCGGCGGTGTCCGGGTGGAGGTCGAGCTGCGGATCGTGCATGCGGTCGACGAACACCGCGTCTTGACGTCGACGGTTTGCAGTTCCGGTGAAGGGGATGCCCTCGCGGAAGCGAGGTGGGTAGTAGAGGTTCAGCTCCTCTAGGAGGACCAGCGCTTCGGGCGCGATCCTCTCCCGAAAGGATGCGGCGTGGCGGGGCAGGGTCACTCCTGCGGCTCGTGGTGGGAGTCCCCGGAGGATCCCGTGTTCGGCTGCTCTGTCTGGGGAGATTCCTGGCGCGGTGTCGTCGCTCGCGGTCGGGACTTGCGGACGCGAGCGGGGCCGGGTGCGCGGGCTCCTGTGGCGCGGAGGTCTTTGTCGCTCCATCCCGAAGCGAGGGCGGCGTCCCATGCTTTCGAGTGAGCGTCGCGTGCGTCTCGGGCGGCGGCATCAGCGGTATCGACGTCGTTGATCGCGGCGACGAGAGTCCGCACGGCAGCTACACGATCCTCGACGGATCTCTCGAGGAGGGCTCGGGCTGATGTGGCGGCGGATTCGGGATCGATCGTCTTCTCAGGCATACCGTCAGATTAACGGGCGCCGCCGTCGTCTGCCAGTCCTCGATCCTGCTTCGCGGATCGGGACCCGGCCTACCGCTTCGCGGTCCGGTTCGTGAAGTTTCAGAGTCAGCAAGCAATAGACATGGGTGCCCCATGTCGCACGCGTCCCTTCCGCTGCGTGGAGGACCGGGGCATACTGGTCGTATGGTCCCCGCCGGTTGGCGGGTTCGCTGCGCTGGGCCTTGAAGGGATGGTGGTTCTCGTGTCCGAGTCGGAGGAGAAGCGGCCGATCTTCGGGCGTAAGCGCCGTCCGAACGTGCCGGAGGGCCGGCGGGAGAAGCGATACGTGGTGAAGGTCACGGCCGAGGAGGATGCACAGTTGCGTGCCCGGGCGGAGGTCCGAGATGTGACGGTGGCGCGGCTGTTGTTCGAGTCCGCGATGGACGCGAAGGTGGTAACTGCGAAGGAGCGGAAAGAGGCTGTCGCGATGCTGTTCAAGTTGCAGCGCGAGATGGCCAACGCGTCGAACAACGTCAACCAGATTGCCCGGTTCGCGAACGCGGAGGGCCGCTACGTTGCGGAGGCCGTGGAGGTCACGGCGGAGTACCGGCGGGTGGCGGGTCTGGTGTCCGAGGCGCTGTCGGTGGTGAACCGCACGTGATCGCGAAGGTGACCCGTGGCGCGCAGATGAGTGGGCTGATGTCGTACCTCGCGGGACGCGGGTTTGCGAACGAGCACACGGAGCCGCACCTGGTCGCGGGGGATGCGGCGATCATGGCGCTGTACGGGTACGACGAGTTGGACCGCGCGACCGCTCTGGCGATCGCTGAGAGCATCGATGAGCCGCGCAAGCATTTCGAGGTCGACGTGCTGCGCCAGGTGTCCAAGCGTGACCCGGAGACGGGCGAGGTGGTGAAGGTTCGCGAGGAGGCGAACGTGTGGCATTGCTCCCTGTCTCTTGCGGCGGAGGAGGGTCAGCTCACCGACGAGAAGTGGGGGCAGATCGCGCAGGATTTCGTGGACCGGATGGGTTTCACGGAGGCCAGCGGGAAGGCCGCGTGCCGGTGGGTCGCGGTGCGTCACGGCGTGTCCTCGAACGGCAACGATCACATCCACCTGGCGGTGTCTCTGGTGCGTGAGGACGGAACCAAAGCGTCGACGCATAACGACTTCCACCGGGCCATGAAGGTGGTTCGTGAGCTGGAACACGAGCACAAGCTGGCGCCGATGATCGCGGCGCAGCAGCCGGAGTTGTTGCAGCGCGAAGAGCGCCGGCCGGCGCGCGAGGCGGCGCGGCGGCGCGGTGCGGTCGAGGTCGATGCGAAGCGGTTGGAGAGGGCGGTGCGGGCCGCGGCTACAGCGTCGGTGGATGAGGGTGAGTTCGTGCGCCGGATGAAGCGAGAAGGTGTGCTCATCCGTCCCCGCTTCGCCGCCGGGCGAGACGATGTGGTGACCGGTTACTCGGTGGCGCTGCGCCCCGCGAAGGGTGAGCAGCCGGTGTGGCACGGCGGCCTCCGGCTCGCCCGTGACCTGTCGCTCCCCGAGCTTCGGAAGGGCTGGCCGGACCGCCCGGAATCCGCGACCGAAGCGGTCGCAGAGTGGCGCGCGTCGAGCAAGAACCCGTGGCAGTACCGGCCGGTAAATCCGGGCCGGGAAGAGGCCGAGATGAACCCGCAGTTCTTCGACCTGTACGCACGCGATATGACGCGGCTGCACGAGTACATCAAGACGATTCCGCCGGAAGATCACGCGGCGTGGGCGCACGTCGCCCGCGAGACGGCCGGCGCCTACGCGGCATGGTCAAAGCGGTTGGAGACGACGCCCGGGCCGCTCGCGGATGCTGCGCGCACGCTCGCCCGGTCGGCGCAGTTGCGGCCGTCCGAGAGCCGGCCGCGTCCGGTGGCGATGCCGTCGATGAGCAACACCACAGCGCTGATCCTCGCGCAGGTGTCCAAGGGGAAGAACGCGACCGCGGAGGCGCTGCTGTTCCGGCAGCTCGCGACGACGACGAACTCGATTCGCCGTGCCGCGCAGGCCGCCGGCGACGCGCGACGCGCAGCGGAGTTGTCCGCGGCGCTGCGTGAGCGGTTGACGAAGGTTCGTGACGCTTACACGGCGCAGGAGCACACGAACGTGTTGGCCTCGTTGTCGCCGGAGCAGCGTGCGACCGCGGAGCGCGCCGCGCTGGCCGCGGGCCGCTCCGGTGTCGGGTCGCCGGTGCCGACGACGTTGCCGCCGCGCACGAGCGGGCCGGTGGTCGTGCCGACCACGACGACAGGTCCGGGATTGTCGAACACTCCCGCGCAGCAGCGCGACGAGTTGGAGAGGTAGGGGAAGGGGCTCTCATGGCCGAGGAACACGACGAGGTAATGAACGACACCGGGCAGGCGCTCCGGGTGGCGATCGCGGTCGCCGCGCAGATGGCGGACAAGTTCGCCCGCGCCCGCGAGGAAATGGCCCGCGAAGCGCAGCGGCGCAGCGAGCAAGAGCAGCGCGGGTTGCAGCTCCGGTTCGAGGGGGAGCGGGACGTCGCCGCGAACCGGCTCGCACTGGTCGAGCGTCCCGAGTTCTGGGACCGCGCGAACGTCGACCAGATCGCGCGCATGCACGAGACGGCTCAGCAGTGGAAGGACTTCGACCCGCGCGCCGAGGCCGCGTCGGAGACGATCGCTCGAGAAGTGCAGGAGCGGTACGGCGTCGACGTGAACAGTCCCGGAGCCGCCCCGGAAGACGTTCGTGCGGCTCTGGCGCGTGCGGAGCTGAACCGGGAGCAGGCGGCGTCGGAGAACCTGTCCACGAGCGAGCGGGGCTCCGCTGCGGTGGAGTTCGTGGACGCGGTTGACGCAGTGCGCGAAGCAAACCGGCTGGATGATCGAGCAGACAACTCGCTCGCCCGCGCCGACGATGCACCCACCGTCACCGATGCTCCGACGCCTGATCAGTTCCGCATCGATCAGGCGGCGGCGTTGGAGTTGCAGGCGCGCGAGTACGACGTGACCGCCGAGCAGGGCGGCACCAGCGCTCACACGCCCGACGAGCTGCGAGAGCTGGCTACCGATGCCCGCTCCCAGGCGCAGCTCTACCGCGACGAAGCCCCCACCCCGACCGCAGAGCCGGCTATGGCCGCGCCGGCCGCTAGGAGCGCCGCTGAGACGTCCGCCGCGTCCGATCAGGGACGCGCGAGCGCTGAGCGCAACCACGGCGCCGCAGCGTACGACAGCGCCGAGCACCGCACCGCAATGGCCGCTGAACTCAAAGCCCACGGCATCCCGCAAGAGGCCATCGACGTGCGCATGCGCGCGACGATCGCACAGGGCAAGCCCGTGTCCGAAGCGGTTCCCGCGACGCCCGGAGCGCACAAGGTGAACGTCCCGCAGACCACTCCGAGTCGCACGGCAAACCGCTCCCGGCAGACACCGGAGCAGAGTTTCTAGGAGCTGTACGCAGCCCGACACGTCAGAAGGAAAGGTCTTCTAATACTTCGCCGGTCTGATGAACGAAACCCGCGTGGTCCCAGCTGATGAGGTTGCTACCATTCGGGCTGATACTACTAACACCGATATGCCGCAAGGCATCTTGAAGCGCACGCCCAAATATCTTGCTATTAGCGATTGGAAACAGTTTATCTAAAATGAATGTTTATTCAGTAGATGAAAGAGATTCTTCGACGGAAATGACAGCAAGTGGTTACCGGATTATGATTGTAAATCCGGGGCGGCGCATCAGCGCCTTCAATCTCGATGGAGGATCGGCTTCAGAGGCTTTAGAGTGGGCAAAGAAAAATGCGTCAGACGGCGGATTTTCGGTTGCGGCTCGCTTTGATGAGGATGGGGGCGGCGTCACGTTGATCTGGTTGACGCCGCCCCCGGAAGTTGTTATGGAGCGGATCGGCTAAGAGCAGACTGCCGTCTGAGTCGTCGGCTTGCAAAAAACAGGAGACGATATGTCGGATCCAGTTTTCTGACCTGTGGGGGTAATGATCTCGATGGTCGATGAACCCTGATAGTGGCCCGTCAAGGTGGAGCCGGCTTTATCGGCTGCAGGCGTGTAGAAGACGTTTCCGGAGCCATTCACCTTGACGGTGCGCGGTTCGTCGTTCGATTTTACCTGCTGCCAGTTCACACCGTTGCTGGTGTCTCCGTTGTAGGAAGCGCTGTCCCACATCAGGCCACTTCTCACTCTGACTGAGGCCGTAGGGGGGTAGGAGCCGGTGCCGGTGCACTTCACGTTGGTCTTGTAGATCACATAGATTTGGCCCTTCTTGCGGGCGCCTTCGGAGATGTGCGGGTTCTGCGCGTCGACCGTGCAGGTGATGGTGAAGGACGCAGCGCGCAGTGACGTTTGCCCCGAGGATGAGGGCGTCGCTTGAGCAGGTGTCGCGGCCGGGTCGGAAAAGATCAGAGAATCACCGATCTTCGTGTCATGTAGTACTTCGGGCGAGAGCGTGCTAGTGGTGGCGCTTGTCTCGGCTTGCGCAGGCCCTGATGCGATCAGGCTTGTCGCCAGGAAGAGGGCCACTCCGAGTAGTGAAGCGGCTTTACGTCGTGCGTGCATGGAAATCCCCTAATTTCGAGTGCTCACAGTCATGAGTTCCTCGCACTGTAGGCACATCTGCATCCTGGATCAAATCCTCATTCGGGGGTCAAATCTCGACGGGATACCATGTCTCGCCGTGGCGATTTTGGTGAGTGTCCATAGGCAATTCTGCTTGTTCGAGCACGCCACATGCACCATGGCGGCGCCCTACTTCTATTGAACTGCTTTTAGTTCACTATTCTTGTAAATCCCATGTGCCGCATCCATTGGAGCTGAAGGAATAGGCGTCACTTACTACGACCACTTCCAGGCGAAGCGCTGAAGACACGAAGTTGTTGTCAATGATATTTCCGGCGCTGTCGAGGAGCTCCCAATAGCAGTTGCTAATGCTTCCCTCGCTCACATAAGTCCCTGGAAGCACAGGTTCCCCCACCCGGTACGTGCCGTCTCCGACTCGCCTTCCTTCGGCTCGCAAGCGAGCATCATCAGCCGCCGCCGAGGCTGCGTCTCTCTCGGCCTGCTCTTCGCCGGCAACAATCTGCGCGTACGGAGCAGCTCCTGGATTATTGGGGCAAAGTTTCACTGCAATAAGCCGATTAGCGTACTCGCTTTTGCTCAAAGCGGCCGGATCAGTCGATCCGAGTGTCGAAGAGGTGCAGTATTTGTAGTAATCCTTTAAAAGCTTGTCGTATGCCGCATTATCGAAGTCATATGTGAAGATGCTCTTTTGTGCCTCGGACGGCGCTACGCCGCTCACGCGAATAGTCTCACAGTATGAAAACTCTGTCCCAGCGGCCCAAACCTCCTCAAGCGAATTGAAGATCGTCGACGCACCCGAGCACTTGAACTGATAGATAAAGCCGCCGACCATCGACTCGGTCAGCACATGCGTCGGCGTCGGCGTTGGTGTTGGTGTCGGAGTCAGAGTCGCAGACCGAGTAGGACTCGCGGTCGCGGAAGCAGAGCTTGCAATGGGATCCTCGGCGGTAGCGCAGCCAGACAAGAACAGCGCCACTGCCACTCCTACCGCTGAGGCCAGTACTCGGAAATGACGGGCTGCTTCCATGCCTCGGAGCCTAGCGCCGAGCGCGACCAGCAGGAGAAGACGACGCGTAGGGCGCACCCTCACTCCGGTTCAAGTTGTCCAGCTCGTCGGTTGTGCGGAGAGAACAGCGGTAAGCCGGTGGCGGTAGGCGGCGAAGCAGCGTCCACAGCCCCGATAGGCGGCTGCACATACGAGAGGGAGGGCAGCGCATCATGCGCTGCCCTCCCTCTCATTTTGCCCCGGGTCAGTCGGGTTGTCGGTCCGGCGGGAACAGGTGATCCGGCGGCCGGCTGTACGGCAGTGCTTCGCCAGGCTCGTTCTCGTCCGTGGACCCGGCGAACGGCCCATCGTGAGACAGCAGCACGGCCATGTGCGGGCCAGCGTGGTTCAGCCACCAGGCGCTCAACGGCAGACCGGGTTCCCGGCGTGCGTCCTCCCAACTCAGCCACAACGTCTCCAACCGCTGCACGGCCTCGTCACTGTTCCACCACTCGGCTTTCCACCGTCCGGTAGCGGGACCTTTCGCGGACACGCGGCGGCGGTAGGAGAACCGCCAGTACTTCCGCAGCCACTCATCCACCGATCCGTACACCCGCTCCGCCCCCGGCTCCTCTGCCGGTGCCGACACGTCGCTCGTCGTCGGCACCGGAGCGGCGACGGTCGGCGCCGGTTCAGTGGGTGCCGGGTCCGGTTCGGTGGTCGAGGGCGTCTCGCCTCCGGCGAACGGGTCTTCCTCATCGAACGGGTCAGGCAGGGGCATCAGCGCGGTCCTTCGCCGTGTCCGCGTCCTTCGTCCGCAGAAGGTCCCGCAGCGCTGCGCCCTCCGCGGCCGGAGCGCCCGCCGCCGCCGCGGTTGCCGGAGCGACGTTCTCGCTGTCGGCCGCGGCCGACGTGTCCTCGCCCGCGGCCGTGACCGTCGAGTCCTCGACCACGGCGGTTGCGGTGTCCTCCACGGTGGGCTCGGTTGCCGTGGGGCCGGCCGCCGCAGCCGGGGCGGTTTCCTCGACCACGGCAGGCTGCTTGGAGGGGTCGTGCGCGGCGATAGAGGCCTTGATCGCGGCAACTTGCTTCTTCGGTCCCCTGAACCACGGGATCGTGCGCAGCATCGCCGCGCGCGCGCCGGAAGAGAGCATGACCGCGTAGCCGCGAGGCAGGTTCGCCAGCTCGTCCACTTCCAGGATTGGCTCACGCTTCAACGACGTCGACGTGGACCGCACGCCCTTGTTGAAGCTCTCCGTGGACGCCTCCCGGTCATAGGTGCCGACCAGCTCAGAGAGGTTCTTCAAGAAGTCGTTCTCCCGGACACCGCCGGCATAGATGAACACGTTCGACGCGCTGCGCAGCTTCTCCATGCCTTCCTTCCCGAACACGGCCACGCCCTGCGAGTAGGACTGGAACACCGACATGATCGGAATGCCCCGGGACCCGAAGTGCGAGTACAGGTCGGGCAGGTCCGGCCACCGGCACACGTTCGCGGCCTCGTCCAGGATCGCGACCAACGGAGTCTGCATCCGCCCGCCCGCGGACACGTCCGCGAGGTCCGTCGCCGCTTCCAGCGTCGCCGCGGTGAGCGCGGTGACCAGGGGGCCGGCGGTGCCAGCTCCTTCCTTGGAGAGGCTGTAGAGGGTGTTCCGGCCACGCACGAAATCGGCGGCCTTGAATTCCGGTCGCGTCTCATTTTCTCGAGGATTGATCCAGTCGGACACGAACGTGTTCTGCAAGCTCGACGCCATCTCCTGCGCGGTGACGAAGTAGCCGCTGCGCGGCTTGGGGTCCGACTGCAACAGGCCCAGCAGCCCGTCCGCCTGCAACGGGTAGCCGCCCTTGCGGAGAATGCGCACCGTCTCCTCGTTGGTGGGCTCCGTGGTCCACGTGTACACGTCCCGGATTGGCCGGCCCGAGACGGCCGCGGCGAGCAGGAAGCTCGCCAGCAGCAGCTTCCCGTTGGCCTCGAAGTGCGCGTTGTCGCCACCGGACGAGCCGGCCTTGCGGCTGCCGGCCGCGAAGTAGCCGGCGAGCTTCGCCGCCCGAGTGTCATCCGTCACGTAGGTGAGCGGATTCCACCACCAGGTCGGTTCCTCCCGCGCGACGCGCTGAGGATCGAACACCCACACCTGACCGAACGCGGCCCGCACGTCGCGAGTCGCATCGAGCACGTCGCGCTTGTTCGAGGTGGTCACCATCGCGCCAGGAGCTGCCATCACCGCGGGGATGACGAAGCTGGTCGACTTCCCCACGCGAGGACCCGCGATGAGGGTGGTCATGTCCTCGAACGACGCGAACACCTGCTTCCTGTTCGCCGGAGCGATCGTCCCCAATGGGATGCCGGGGCTGTTCTTCACGCCCAACCGTCGAGATTTCGCGGTCGCCTCCTTCACCCGCAGGTGCTCCAGGTCGCCCTCCGTGGCCATGTGACTAGCGGCACGGTTGGCGACAGCTCGCGCCCGGCGCTCCTTCCGGCCCGACAGGCGTGCCCACAGGAACAGCGTCCCGAACAGGGCCACCACGGCGCCCACCACTGCGCAGATCAGTATTGCGGTGGGCGGCCACACCACCGTTCCGTCAAACAGGCCCACGATGACGCCCAGCGGCTCCAACGTCCCGATATCGGGATTCACGCCGTCCTTCTCGGACCCGTACCGGACGGCAACGAAGAGAGCGATCGCTCCCACGAACACCACCGCCACCGGGTATGTCCACCACGGGGTGCCGGATCGCCCCGGCTCGCGCTTGCGATTGTTCGACGGGCTCATGGCGTGACTCCTTCGGTCGGTGCTGTAGTGAGAGGGGCGCGAGCGGGGATCGCGTGCTCCACGGCCGCGGTGAACGCGAACGAGGCGGCGGTGGCCACGAGGACCGCGACGGCCAGGAGCCCGGCGATCGCGCCGACCTGACCGAGCGGCCCCCGCAGGAGAGCGGCGATGGTGCGGGGCATGGTCACGACGTCACCAGCTCCGCCAGCGGAACGGGCGCAGGCAGAAACCGGCGCGGCTCGCAGCATTCATAGATCGGCCCGTCATAGCGGGGCGTCGTGTCGGCGGGTGCCGCCTGCCAGCTAGTACCCCAGGTGAGGACGGCCTGGCCGTTGTCGGCGTACTCGCACGGAAGGTCCGTCATGTGGTCCCTGTGCGGGCGCATCGTCGTCATCGAGCAGCCCCAGAGGTAACCGTCGTAGACGACCGTTGAGGGACAGGTCATCCGGTGATCACCATCCAGGCGGCGAAAGCCATCCAGCCTGACGCGGCGGCCAGCAGCAGCGCGGATGCCCCGTGCAGCAGATGCTCCCTCGTGACCTCTTCGCGGAGGTTGATCACGTCAAGGATCACATTCCCGGCCGAGCCCACGAACATGCATGTCCCCCCGATCGCCGCGGGGATCGCGAAAGACTCAGTGAGGATGTTCACGGCAGAATCTCCACGACCACCGGATCGGTCGCCAGAGGCTCGTTCGCCCGTCCCGCGCGGGAGGTGGTGTGCCAGAGCTTGTTGGTGTCGTTGACGTCCAGCTCGGCGGCGGTGAGCTGCACCCGGATCGGGATGCCGGGCCGGCCGCCCACCTTGATCAGGAACCGGCCCCGGCCGGGAGGCTCCGACTCGTGTCCGGATACCGGGTCCCACGCGGGCGGGTCCTGCCAGGACGTGAGCATGTTCTGTTCCGCGTTCGACAGAGGGACGGCGGAGGTCAGGAGCGGCATCTCCGCACCGGGCAGGCCTCCGCAGATGACCATGCCGGAGCGCTCCACGAACCCGCGGGCTTTCATCTGGTCCTCCTGCGAGGCCAGGGCGAGGAGGTCGCTCATGGTGTGGCTGATCATCGCCAGGCCGACACCGCGGGCACGGTTGAGGCGGGTGAGCGCGTCGACGCGATCGACCATGCCGCGGCCTGCGCGCAGCGCCCGCCACAGCTCGTCCAGGATGACGAAGTAGTGCCGGCGCGGCTCCAACCCCGCCTCTGCGAGAGCGGACGCGACGTTGACGGTTCCGAACCCGGCGGACCAGCACGCCAGGAGGATGCTGGCCTGCAGATCGCCCTCAGAGTCATCGATCGAGGACACGTCGTAGACCACGGGCCGGTCCCGCCGCATCGGGGTAGTGGTCTGGCGGGAGAAGATCTCCCCCAGCCGGCCACCGGTCGTCAGACCGATCAGCGAGGCTTCGAGATTCTCCGTGATCGCCTTGTACCGGTTGAGGTCGTTGCGGTCGAGCGCGACCTGACGAATCTCCTCCGGCGCCGCCTGGATCACGGCCAGGAGGTCCGCGAGGACGGGGATGCCCTCGTGCGTCTCGTCCAGGTACTTCAGCGCCCGGTCGATGATCGTTTCTTCGCGGTCCGAGGGCGGCTCGGAGCGGAGGATCGTCAGTAGCGCTGCGATCATCGTGTGCCGGCGGCCGTGCGCGTCCGCGAGCACCTGAGATGCGAGGCGCTGCGACTTCACCGCGTGCTTGCGCTCCTCCTTCGAGTCCTCCCCGCGGGCGTCGAGCTCCGCCGCGCGCGCGAGCGCCCGGTCAGCGTCCTCGCGGAGACGCTGCGCCGCCGTCGTCGCCTCTCCCGGATCGAGGATGTTCAGATACCCCCGGCCGCGGCCGAGGGTAATGACCTGCCCATCCATCGCGCGAATCAGGTCCACGTAGTCAGGCTTCAAATCCCCCAGGACCAGCGGCAGAGTCCCGTAGCCGGCGAGGCCGGTCGCCATGCGGCGGGTCAGCGAAGATTTCCCCAGGCCCGGCTTGCCGAGGACGAACATCGAGGGGTTGGAGATGAGCTGCGCCCGCTGAAACCACGAAATCGGGTCACACAGCACCGACGCGCCGGTGGCGAGGTTCTTCCCGAGCGGGACGCCGATCATGGGTGTTCCGGTGCCGACCGAGAACGGGTACAGCCCGCACACCTGCACGGTGGTCGCGCGGAACTCATCGGCGGGCTGGACCGACACGGCCTGCCCTCCCCCGCGGCCGAGCCATCCCGTCGACGTCGGCCGCAGCGGGCGCTTAGGCGTCGGCTCCTTCTCGATCTTCTGCTTCCCGCCCTGGTGCGGAATCGCCCGCTTCTTCCGCGACCGCTTCGAGGGCTTCTCGCGCGCCAGCGGTGACGCGGCCGCACGTGCGGCCGCGGCCTCTTCCTGCACCCGTCGCGCGCGGCGAGACCCGGCGCGGCTGTCCGTCGACGCCGCCGCGGCCTGCGCCGTCGACGGGGCACCGACCGCGCCCGTGGGCACGGCCGTGTCGATCGCGTCGACGTCCACAGCCTCCGCGTCCTGGTCGACGTCAACGGCGCCGGTGGGCAGCTCGTCCCCGTCGACAGCAGCGGGGACGTCGACGGGGTCGGGCTCGTCGCGGTGGCGGGAGAAGAGCTTGGTGGTGATGCTCACTGGGAACCTCCGGCAGTGATCGAGGCGGGAAAAAGGGGCTTAACCGGGGACGGCACCGGACACTCGTCCAGTGCCGTCCCGGATGCGGTGGCGATCGTCACAGGGCTTCCCGGACCTCGTTCGGGATGCGCAGATGCCGCGGCAGAACGAGCCCCAGCGGCAGCGCCGCGGCGAACGCGGAGTCCTGCGACCCGAACGCCGGCCGCATCCGCAGCCGGGCGGCCGAGGTCAGCGAGTCGACTGCCGCGCGAGCCTCCGGCTCCTGTGTGCGCTGCATGGTCGTGGCCGTGACGATGAGGCCGAAGTTCATCAGTCCGGCTCCGGCGGCTTCTTCCGCGGCCGTGGCCTGCGCAGAGCGCGTCGAGAGGGTGGAGCGCGCCGTGGGCTTGGTGGACGCGGAGGAGTTGAACTGCGCCGCGTTGAGGTCCGCTTCCACCAGCGCCGCGGCGCGGGCGGGGTCGATGGGGCGGTAGAGCAGTGTGACGCGCTTGCGAGCAATATCCCGGTGCGGTGCCAGCAGACGAGCGAGGATGCCCGCCTGAACCACGCCACGCGGGGGCGCCGTCATCGTCCACGACGTCGACACCGCACCGTCGTGCCGGTACGAGTCCCAGTGCGCCTCTGCGGCGGCAGGGCCGACATCCGTCCACGACAGATCGGCCGTCTCCCCTTCCGCGCGCGCCTGATCGATCAGCACGGCCGCGTCGGGATCGTAGGCGGTGCGAATGACCTCGCAGATTTCCTGCGCGCCGAGCGGGCGGGCTGCGCCGGCCCCGGTGGCGGCGAGGGAAGACGTCAAACCGGGGATGCGGGCGGAGAGGTCGGAGGCGACTTCCTGTGCGTTGCGGCGCTTCCCATTAATCCGAGCATTCGCGGTAAAGGTGAGCGCGATGTACGCGCGGATCGTTGCGGAGCCCACCGGGTAGGTCTCCACGACCTCCGAGAGCATCGCTCGAGCAAATAGCGGGGCGTCCGGGTCCATCGACCCCTCGACCTCACCGCGCAGGCGCGTACCCGTGTCGGGCGCCGTCTCGACCGTGACCGACGCGGCCTCGATGCCCGGTTCGTCTCCGAGGTTCGCGAGCCAGATGCCGTACTCCGCGACCTGGTTGTTGATCTGCTCCTGATCCACCAGCGCGGCGCCGTCCGGCTCGGTCGCGAGCACGATCGTGAAGTGGCGCGTGGCGGGCGTGCTGATCAGCGCGAACCGGCGGCCGTGGGAGTCCTCGTGCTCCGTGAGCTGCGACGCCGCCGCGAGCCCGGGGAGCTGGAACGTTCCCCACTTCGCGCGGCCGATGGGTCCGGAGCGGTAGATGTTCGCTCCCTTGCTCTTGGTGCGCCACCAGTTCACGCGGACCACCGTCCTTCCCAGGGCTGACTGCCCGTGCTTGTCCTTGACCGAGACGCTCAGGAGGATGCCGCCGAAGATCCCGGCGACGACTAGAGCCGGCCCCAGGCCGGAGAACATGGACGCGATGATCGAGGACACGATGCCCACGAACATCACGAGGGTGGCGAGCTGCCCCAGCCCGCCGAGACCGGCGGTCTGCGGCTTTCGCCAGTTGCCGTAGGTGCGGGCCTTCACCGGATCGGTGGCAGTTGCGTTGCTCATGGGTTAGCTCCCGTTCTCGTTGCTACCGGTCGCCTCTTCGGTGCCCGCCTTGACCGCCTGCGCGGCATGCTTCGCGCCCTCCGCCGCCTTCGTCGCGACGGCAATCCCGGCGCCGATCGGACCGGCGGCAGCCGCCGCCCCGCCCGCTGCTGCGCCTGCCCCGGCGCCGCTCGACGCTCCGGCTCCTGCACCACTGGTCGCGGCACTTCCCGCACCCGCACCCGCGCCGCTACCCGCCGTTGCCGCCGACCCGGAAGGGTCAGCGCCCGGGGATGACGCGGGAGAGCCCGGTGACGATGTGCTGCCGGTCGGTCCGTCCGTAGACGAGCTGTTGCCGCCACCGCCACCGCCTCCCCCGCCGCCGTTGTTGCTGGCACGGATCGCGCCCGTCGCGACGTCACCCGCGGCCGAAAGGGCCGCAGCTCCCAGCAGCAGGCCCGCGGCACCGCCCCCGCCGACCGACGCAACGGCCGGCACGAGGAAGCGCATCAGCGCGGGCAGGGCCACGAGCGCGATCAGCATCAGGGCCAGGCCCGTCACGATCTGGAAGAGCCCCGTGCCGTCTGACTTGAACAGGTCGGTGCCGGTCATCCGGAAGGCGATCGCGTACACGATCGCCGCGGCGGGCTTGTAGAGGATGAAGGCGAGGGTCCAGGCCATCGCCTTCTTGAACCACTGCCGACCGATCTCGGTGTTCGTGAACGAGGCGGCGAGCGGGAAGATCCCGGCCAGGACGACGAGCATCGCGCCACGGAACACCATCAGCGCGATCTGCACGTAGGTCATGAACACCGCGAGCATCCCCAGCAAGAACAGGCCGATCAGACCGATTCCGGAGGTCGCGGTGAGTGCGATCATCGCGAAGACGTTGGTGCCGAAGCAGTTGCTCTCGCCCTGCTGCGACACGTCGCAGTC
This sequence comes from Rathayibacter sp. AY1C4, assembly GCF_002932195.1. Classification (NCBI taxonomy): domain Bacteria; kingdom Bacillati; phylum Actinomycetota; class Actinomycetes; order Micrococcales; family Microbacteriaceae; genus Rathayibacter; species Rathayibacter sp. AY1C4. The sequence goes on from NZ_PSWE01000029.1 coordinate 26,721, forward strand.
GGTCGAGTTGTTGAGAATCCAGATCGAGAACTCATCCCCCGCTTGCGTCGCCAGGCGGATGACGACCAGGCCCGCGCCGGCCACAGCGATCAGCGTGATGACGGACCCAGCCAGCTCGCGCAGCGGCAGAGCGCGCTGCGTCCACACCATGCGGCCCGCCGCGACGAGGATCGCGAGGATCGCGAGGCCCCCGGTGTACCACTGCAACTGCCCCTGCACCCAGCCGACGACCGAGGAGGACTCGTTCAGGTGCATCGCCAGCGGCAGGAACCCGGTCACGAGCGCCGACGCCGAGGACAGCAGCAGTACGGCCAGGAGGATGACGCCGATGCGGCCCATGTGAGCTTCGCCGTCGCCGTGCCGGCGACGGCTCGCCATCATCACGCCAGCGACGATCAGGGACATGACGGCCAGGCCCGCGGAGACCCACGTCACGTAGCCGAGGATCGTCTCGAACGCCTCCGGTAGCGGCGGTGTGCCGCCGCCGTTGACGCCGCCGCCCTGGTCCACGACCGTGACCGGGGAGGGCACGTTCATCCAGACGGTGCCGAGCGAGGCGATGGCCTTGCCGTAGCCCTCCAGTATGTTGTTGACGAACTGCTGCAGGGCGTCGTTCGACGCCTTCGAGACGACGTTGCCGATAGCTGCGCCGGTCCAGCAGAAGACGTCCGCGGGGCTGCAAGGCTCGCCAGTAGGTGCGGGGGTCACGAGACGCCACTCCACGTCACATAACCGCCCAGGCTTTGCAGGGCGACAGGGCGAAAGGTGGGATCGCCTTCATCGGTGAGGACGATCTTCCAGTCGCCTTCTACCCACTTCAACGCGTAGGCGAAGCTGAGGAGAGAGCCGTTGCTTACCTGGAAAGCAGTGTCGACTGTCGCATCTGTACCCGAATAGGACAGCAGCTTGAACCCGGCGATCTGCGCGCTCAAACCCGTGTTGCTCTGGGTTGTGTCTTTGGCCAATGCTGCGTCTCGCCCGGCACCTGGCACCGTGAGCTGTGCGGTCACCAACGAGGACAGGCGGGCGTCAGTTCCCATTGCCCAGACGTTGGCAATCGCGAACAGGGCTCCCTCAGGCGTGTGGGCGTAACAGGAGCGCACCCCATCGGTGCCGGTAATTCCGGGACCGACGACCGCTGACTCAGGAGCGGCCATCGTGCCGACGATGGTCCACTCAGTTGTCGGGGCGGCGGTAAGCGTTCCGGTCTCCTCGTAGCCGGGGAGCCCACAAACGCTTTCGGCCTCCGCCGAGAGGGTGGAGCTGGGGTTGGGGGTGGAGACGCCGGGGTCGGCGGTAGTGGTTCCGCCTCCCCCGGCGTCCAGGGACGTCACGCCGAGCACGATGCCTGAGAGGGCGAGTACTCCGACGACGGTTGCTCCGATGATGAAGCCCTTCGTGGTGAACGGGTTGCGCGGTTCGGAGTCGTTCATGACGTCCCTTGCCTTCCTGTTGGTGGTGTCGTGGTGGTTTCCCGGGACGCTACGCGCCCATCAGGAAGCCGACGACGGTGAAGGCGGCGGAGATGATGATCACGCCGATGAGCAGGCGGCCGAGCCAGCCGCCGATTTCGCCGCCTTCGCCGCGGCGGGCGGAGACGGTCATGGTGACGCCGAGGATGATCAGGCCGACGACGGCGACGCCGAGGCCGACCCACTTGGCCCAGCCCATGACCGTGGTGAAGGCCTCGAACCCGGGCGGCATGCCGCCGGGACCCGGGTCCGGCACGACCGCGCCGAGCGCGCCCGCGGTGGTGAGGATGTCGGTGGTTGCTGCGAGCAGGGCAGACATGGTGTGCTCCGTTTTCTGTGTTGGGTGGTGCGGGGTGATCGGCGCCGCGGGTGCGACGTCGAAAGGGTCCGGTTATCCGGTGGTGAGCGGGCCGTCGGCGTAGGCGACGTCGAAGTGCAGGTGGTTCGGGGTGTCACCGAACTGGGTGATGTGCTGATACGTGGTCGAGCGGCACTGGATCTGGCCGGCTCGAGAGCCCTGGGGCACCTGAGGGTCGAGGACGTCGAGGAGCTGGAGGGCGTTGGGGTCGCAGCCGGTTGTGGCGGTGCCGGCGAAGCTGTAAAAATCCACGGCGTTCCCGCCGCCGTTCATCCAGTGGGAGGAACCGGTGCCTGCGCCGAGCAGGCTCCCGGTGCACTGGCGGTTGAGGTCGGAGACGCCGATCTTCCCGAACGTGTTCAGGGCGATCGTGATGATCTGGAGAATGCGGACATCGATCGCGCAGTTCTCCTTGGGGGTGCCCGCAGCCATGTCGCGGATCTGCTGCGCGTAGCGGTCCTCGAGAAGGGTCAGGTTGCCAGCGTCCATGGCCACGACGAGGTTCGCTGCGAGAGCCTGCGCATCGCCGGACACGGCGACGCATCCACCGACCGGCGCCGGTGAGGCGGGCGCGGTGCCGATCGGCGTCGACGGGGCACTCACCGGTGCCACCGTCGTCGTCGCGGTCGTGCTGCTGCCGAGGCCGATGAGGTAGGTCATGATCGCCACGGCGTCGGCGCGGTACTTCGTGTAGTGGTTCGGGTCGGCGTTGCGCTGCACCCTGTTGATCGCGATGGACGGCTCCATCGCCTGCCAGCCCTCGACAGCCACGAGGCGGTCGTAGAAGAAGCCCGCCGAGGTCGTCGGGTCCATGCGCTGCTCGACGGTGCCCCAGCTCGACTGCTGCTGGAACAGGCCGATCGAGTCAGCGACCGAACCGTCCGGGTTGATCGCTCCGTCCCCGTAGTTGATGTTCACCAGGGAGGACTCCCCGATCGCCGTCTGCACGCCGAGCGTCTGCCCATCGGCGCCGAGGCCCTTCGCGGCGCCCGCGTTGACGATCAGCGCAGCGTTCACGAGCTGGTCGTGCCCGTAGGCCCCGACCTTCGCGTCCGCGGGGATCGCGGACACGTTCACCGGTCCGCCGCCAGGCAGGCATGCTGCGGCCGCATCCTCAGCGGCGCCGAAGAACAGCAGCCACAACAGCAGTGCAATCGCGAGAAGCGGTGCCAGGACCGCCGCGAGAACCCCCATTCCCCCCTTCGCCACCGGGCTACTCCGACGCCAAGGGGGTGATCTGCTCGACAGCCCACGGACCGGTCTCGACGGTGCGGTGGACGTACACGGAGTACTCCCCCGCATCCGTGGGAACCCGGATCCGCATCGTGAAGGCGCCGTCCCCGTCCCGGACCGACGCGGCACCAATGACGGTCGTGCAGGGCACGTTGGCAGGGTCGACCGTTTCGTAGGCGACCGCCGCTTGCTGGCTGAGGAACGGGTACAGCTCAGCGATCCACGTGTCGTAATCCAGGGAGGGCCGGCAGAACGCCGTGACAGCGGCCGTGGCGGTCGCAAGAGTGTCGGCCTCGACACTCGGAGCCGGAGCCGGCTCGGCGTCGACCGGCGCCGCCTCGGTCGCTGATGCGGCCGGCGCCGGCGAACCCTCGGCGGCATCAGAACTGGTCGAGACGGCCGGCGTCTGAGCTTGCGAGTTCTCAGCAGTCGGAGGGGCAGCGGGTGGTGAGCAGGCCGAGAGGAGTCCTGCGATCGAAACGGACACCCCAAGCAGCCATGCGCGTGCGCACCGCTCGCTTACGGTCCGCTGGTGAACTGCACTCAAGTTGTGCCCCCTGCGAGATGAGCAGGAGCGACAGCCACCCCCACACCTCGAAGATATCACTTTTTGGGGTCATGATTGCATGAGTTGACATCCGGAACTCAGCCGGTGCAGTCTTACTTGCGCATCGATACCCGAAGATGTCTCGGCGGGGACCCCATACGCCATGATGTTGTGATGACCTCCGAGCCCGGCACCCCCGATGTGCCTGCCTTGCCACCGGAGGTTCTGTTGACTCAAGCCGTTCTGGCGAAGAAAAACGGCGAAGTCATCCGCGCATTGTGGGGCGAAACCGGAATGTACTTCGGAGATTTAAAACGTTCCGTCGATATGACCGACGCATCGCTCTCGCGCTGTCTCTCAACGCTCGAAAGTGCCGGTATCGTCCGCGTGAGTACTCATCTTCCACCCGGTGGACGTCGCGGGGTATCGGTCATGTACTCGATAGACACCGAGCGATTCGATGAAGTACTCGACGGCTTCACATCGTGGATCAAAAGCAGTCACACGCCCTAGCACATTTATTCCGCTTCAAGCTCCGCAAGGATGCGTTCCATTGCCGCCTCTGCTTCGGGTGAAATCTCCCCGATAGAGCGCATTTCTCTTCGGACTCGATTTCTCCGAAGGTCGAGGACGGCCGGCATAGCCTCTTGAAGCTGCGGCGGCACATTTTCTTCGGCCCGATAGAAAAAGGTGGAGGGGACGTCAAACAGATCGCCCAGCGCCTCGAACACGCTAATGTCCTTTGCGAGGACGTGAGAGCCGGACAGCATGTAGTGCCATTTGGTGCGAGAGAGGTCGACCCCCGCGGCCTTGACGTGTTCCTCCACCACGGCCCAGGACGGCTGACGCCCGTGCATGGTTTCGTACCGGTCGGTTGCGAGTCGCAGACGCTGCGCCAGCTCCTCCTTCGAGACGGTGATCCCACCGGGGCTCGTTGGGGTGCCCGCTCCTGACTCGGAATCAGTCATGAGGTACTCCCTGTCGTTCGTGCACGTAGGCGCGGGCTTCTTCTAACACTCTGTACTGGTCGCCAGAGAGATTCGCATGAAGTAATAGGGCGTCCTCGCACTCGGAGAGGTAGCCATACAGCTCGCTGTAATCATCATCATCACGGCCACCGTTCCGGCGTCGCGCCGCCGGAATTTGCGTCATGAGGTCCGTCCAGATCGGCCTCAGTCTGACCAGATGGTATCGCTCGCGCTGGTGCTGCTGACGAGCCCGCCACCGGTCAGTAATCGGTGCGTAGCTGAAGCCGGCCGCGAGGAAAGCCCCGCCCGCCAGCGACAGGGCCAGATCCATCCCTTTGGAGATGTGGACCGAATCTACCCAGCCCCTAGCAACGAGCAGAGTCACTAGCAGCACTCCGAAACAACCGATGGCGATCAAGTAGATAGGCAGCCGTCGATGAAAACCGAAGTGAACACGGATGTTCCTACGGCAGGCAACAAGCCCCATACTTGCTGTCGTGATGAGAGAAAGCCAAAGCACCGATTTGAACGCGAGCGCCGACGTTTCGCGGTCATAGTAGATAAGCTCGACATCGGTAATAGGCCAGCTGCTGGCCATAAAGACCGCCACCTGTAGGCACGCGCCCGTCAGACCAAGCAAGTAGACGGTGAACCGCAAGCGCGTCCGGATTTTTGTTGAAGTGGCGGAACGAATAATTATGTCATCGAAGATGATGGTTGCGACGAGTCCAGCCATGTGCATTAGCAGAACGGCCCGGTTGTGGCCGCCTACAGCCTGATCGATGACTGTGTAGAGAAGCGTGTTCTTTAGGGCAAGGAGTATCGCAAAGCCCACGCACCCTATCGTCAACAAAGGATATTTGAAGGCATTTCGTGTCGCAATTAGGGCGATGACTGGAAGAGCGCTTGCTGCAACGATGACCCACTCGAGAATCATCACCATAGCGTTCCGCCGAAACCTATGTTGCGTTGCATCGACTGGTCCAGCGCGTCAGCCGCTTGAATTTTCGCGAGGGCGTCTGCGATGGCCTCCGCTAGATCCTCCCGATCGACTCCAATCGTTACCCCCTGTTGATCGAGGAAGAACCACATCAGCACGTGTCCGTATTCATGTTGCAGGTTGTGCTTGCGGTGTAGACGCGTCGTGTCGTGGGGAATGTACATGACGTTCTTATTGCTACTTGTCCGCTGCCAGTAGCTCACCACTCCCCCGTGCAGGAGAGCGGGAGGCGTGTCACGAAACACGATGTCTCTTCCGCAAAGGTCCTCCATGTAGGCGAGCAGGCTCTCCGCGGTCAGGGGTCGCGGAAGCTTCGCAGCGAGCATCACCCTCGACACGAGGGCGCGTACCGGTTTTGACCACACGGACACATTATGGTTCATTGAACACGTACAACACTGGTCGTTAGCGGCCAGACGGGGGGTGGTTTCATGCACGCGTCGCACGCCGCACGGCTCCGTGCGCTCGCGGCTGCGCCGCGGGAGGCATGGGCCGACACCTACCGTCAGCTCGTGATGTTCGATCTGCCTCGCGACGCGCAGATCGGTCTGATGCTCAGTTACTACCGGTCCTTCGCTGTCCCGTCGATCGCTCGGACGCTTCACCGTTCAGGTGCTATCAAGTCGGAACCCAGAAAACGCTCAGTAGACACTGCGCTCATTCTCTACGAACTCATCGACGGAGAACTTCAGTCAGATCGCGCGCTCGAAATGATCGACCTACTTGTCTCGGCTCATCGCCACGTGAAAGCGCCCAGCGAAGATTTCCTCTATGTTCTCTTCAGTCTTGCAATAGTACCGATGCGGTGGATAGAGAAGCATGGGTGGCGTGAGCTGACGTCGGCGGAGCAAGTTGCAACAATCGACTTCTACGCGAATCTTGGCCGCGCAATGGGGCTCAGTAATGTTCCAGAGGACGTAGATGCCGCAAACTCCTTCTATCGCTCCTATGAGGAGGATCGGATTGCCTGGTCGCGTGAGGGGCAAGAGTTGACCGACTGGACAGTCGGAGTCATCCGCTCAACTATGCCGACGCCTGTCCGCCCCTTCGCGCGGCTGATCCTCAGCACATGGATTGGCGATAAGCGTGTGAGTCAGGCGCTGGGACTTCCTCGAACCAACGCCTTTGTCTCGGCGCTTTCCGCTGCTGCAATGAGCGTGCGGAATCGCCTCACGGCGCGCGCCCCTCGTCCCGCAAGTCCGCGATTTGTTCAAGGCGTAACGGGGTCGGCCCAGTACCCGCACGGATATTCGTTGACAGATTTGGGGGCGCATCGATGATGAGCACTAAAGCCTTTGGCCCCGGGAACGGCACTGATGCGCTTGGAGCTATTCAGACGCTTGTCGAGCCGGACATGACCCGTGTGCTGAGCTTCCTCGCGGACACGGCGGCATCGCCGGAGCTGCTGGCGCGCGCTACTCGCCTGCGGCCGTCCGCGGTGCGCCTCAAAGTCGAAGCGCTCGACCGGTTGGGGCTCCTGATCCATCTGGGCGAAGATCTCCGCGTCGACCCCAACTCGATCGCGTCGTTCGTGGTCGCCGCGCGACGCTCGCTCGACCTGTGACGGCGACACACCGGGCAGCGCGTCTCGCGATCGCTAGCGACAGCGGTATGTTTTCAGGCATGGCTACTCCCAGGCGACCTCGCGGCTCGCTCAATGACGCCGTAGCGACCGGCTGGAAGGTCGAGCGCGCGGCGAAGGACCGTTTCGATCAGCTCGCGCGTCACGCCAATGTGTCGTCGGCTGTGTTCTTCGAACGCCTGGTAGAGAGCATCGAGGTCGATTCTCGAGGGCTGCCGGTGTGGTGGACCTCCGAGACCGAGCCGAACGAGGAGTTGCCGATCACCACGACTTAACGCATTAGGCCCGCCGCTCACGCGACGGGCCTAGAAGCTCTCGCTTCACACCCTCGCTTACCAGGGCTAACAGGTGTGAAGCAGTTCCAGAAGTACCGGTTTCTCAGGCCGGGCCTTCGTCATCCCCACCCGAGGGAGGAGAAGTGACCTCATCGTAAGCCACATTGCTGTGTCTGCGCACGCCCAAAACGCCGAAGTTGACCTCTTCTCGGCGCCGTGGACGCTGACGCGCCGGCTGAGCCCCCGTGCCGCGGTGCGCACGATGCGCCCGGACGCCTACGGGCGCCTGGACGAGAACGCCTATCCGGCCGCGTTCCCCGTCTCCCCCGTCGCGCCGGCCGCGCCGTGGGCGATCTACCTCACCGATGACGCTGGAGCGTTCCGGCTGCTGTGCTTCGACTTCGACGGCAAAGACTCCCACGGCGTCGACGCCGAGCTCATGGAGCAGGCCGCGGACGACTGCGACGCGCTTTCCGCTGTCCTCGACGCCCACCAGGTCGCTCACATCGTCTGTCAGTCCTCCGGCACCGGAGGCCGCCACCTGTGGGTCGCTCTCGCGGAAGCCGCCCCAGCCGAGCAGGTGGCCCGATTGGCGATCGCCGCTCGAGCAAACTTCCGCACCCTCGATCACGGGATGCTCCGCAACCCGCGCACCGGCGCCGCCCGTCCGCCGCTCTCCCCGCACCGCGACGGCAGCTTCTCGACCGTCCTCCGAGGCCGCGCGGAGGAGCTGCTGGATACGAACGTCACCGCGGCCGCCATCGATGCCGTCACGGTCGCGCTGGAAGAGTCCCGGCCGCCGCTGCGCGTCGACGCCACTCCCCCAGTACCCACCGCCACCGCACACCAAACGCACCGGACGCTCAGCGCTGCCGGCGCCGCGCACATGGCCACGCCCGGCGGCGGCGCGAATCCCTCGTGGACCGCGTTCATGTGCCTGCTCTCCGCTGCGCACGCCGGCTGGTCTGACACCGACGTCGAGCACGCCGCCCGGACCGCTCCCGGGATGGAGCACTACCGGACCAAGAACACCGGGCGCGGCCACCGCCGGCCCCGCGCCCGCGACGAGGCTGCGGAGCGCCTGGCGCGGCAGTGGGAGAGGGCCCGCCAGTACGCGGCGCTGCACGCCGTTCTCCCGCCCGAGCGCGAACCGGGCGACCTAGCGGAGCTGGACAGCCTCGTCGGCGCCGTCAGCGCCCTCCTCGACCGGTTCCGGGTGAGCCCGGGCCGGTGGGGCAGGACCGAGCGGGCGACGTCGGAGAAGACGATCCTCACCGCCCTGGCCTACCTCACCTTGCACACCGGCAAGCGCACCGTGGCCGCGTCCATCCGCGACCTGGCCCTCCTGGCCGGCCTGGGCCGCACCACCGCGGCAAGCGCCCTGCGGACGCTGCGCGAGGACGGCTACGTGCAGCTCGTCGTCCGCGCGGACGGATCCAACGCCAGCGAATGGCGACTGTCCGAGCACTTTTCCACAGGCTCCCTGCAAAGTCCGGTCACAACCACTAATAACCCCCGCCCCCCCGGGCCGCTTTTCACCGAACGAGCCATGCTGCTCACCACGCTCGAGGCGGACCTCACGGACACTCGGCACGACCTCTTCACTCGCGCCGGCCTCGGACACCTGGCAGGCAAGGCGTACGCGCTCTTGCGCCGAGAAGGGACCCTCGCTCTCGACGCCGCAGCCACCCTGCTGGGAGTGACCACCCGCACCGCCGCCACCGCCCTCTCCCGCCTGCGCACACACCGGCTCATCGTCAAGCACACCAACGGCTGGACCCAGGCCAAGCGTGACCGCCGAACCGCCGCCGCTCGTGCGATCGGGGTCGACGGAGCGTTGACGGATCGAGCGCACCGCTACGACGTCGAGCGCGAAGTGTGGGCCTGGTGGCAAGCCGAGCTCGCGCACCGCTCCTCCTCCCCCAGGCAACGCCCGCGACGCCGACACGTGTCGAGCCGTCCCCTGTTCGAGGACAGCACCGCTGGCGAGCGCGTCTGGCCGCTCTACCCCCGCGACGCCGCCGGCCGCGGCGATCACCGCGAGGCGCTGCACTGGGGACGCACCGGCATGCTCGCCCCCGGCTCGCTCTGGTGGTCCTCGACCGCCGCATGACGTCGACCGCACGCGTTCGAACATATGTTCTACTGGCGGCGTGGGAACGAACCGACGCTACGAGCGCCACGTCGGCGCACAGATCGATCGACGCATCGAAGAGACAGCCGGCCGCGGCCACCCCATCGGCCTGACCGACGACGAGCTAGACAAGACCCGGCAGCGGCCCACCTGGGCCGCCACTCCCCTGCCCGTCTGGGCTTGGGTCCGCTACCCCGGCACCCCCGTTCGCGTTGAGGGCTTCGCTATCGCCTGGACCGCCCGAGCCGTCATGGTCGAGTGGCAGGACCGCGACGCCAGCCGCCGACTGTGGGTCTGGGCGTCCGCCGTCGAGCGACGGCCCCAGTAACCGCGCATCCCCCAAGTCAGCACGTCAGCATGTTTACATGTCAGCATGCAGACTGGTAGTCTTGTCATCATGATTACAGCGGTAGTGAACCTGAAAGGCGGGTCGGGCAAGACCTCGACCGTCATCCATCTCGCAGCAGCGCTTCGCGAGACCGGGGAGAGCGTGCTCATTGTCGACGGCGACCCGCAGGGCAGCGCGCTCGACTGGGCCAACACCCTCGGTTGGGACGCGACCGGGCTGCCTCGCAACACGATCCACAAGCAGCCCTGGTTGAGCAGCAGCCACCAGAACGTGCTCATCGACACTCCCCCGGGCGACCTGGGTATCACGACGTCAGCAGCTCGAGCCGCTGACCTGATCCTGATCCCGATCCAACCCACCAGCGGCGACTTCTCCCAGTACGCGGAGACGGTCAACCTCATCGAGCAGGTTCAAGCCCTCACGGACGCGCCGGCCTTCACCCTCCTCACCCGAGTGGTCAAGCGCACGGTCGCCGCTGGGCAGATCCGCGACGCGCTCGAACCGTTCGGCGTCCCCGTCCTGACGAGCGAGATCCCGCAGGCGCAGGCTCTCGCGATGGCGTACGGCCTGCCGATCACCGATCCTGGCCAGTACCGAAACGTGCTCGCGGAGTTGAAGGGAATCGTCAAGTGAGCGAGAACCGCTTTGCGGCCGCGGGCCGCGCAGCTCGACCGAAGAGAGCCCAGGCGGGCGAAGGCACCTTCGTGCCGCCGACCCAGCTCGCCGTGTTCTCCGTCCGACTCCCCCAGGACTCGATCCGAGCGGTGAAGATCCTGGCGGCCGAGCAGGGCGTCCCCGTACAGGTGCTCGCTGCGGAAGCCTTTCAACTCCTCCTCGCCCAGTACGAGGGACACAAAGCTGATGACAAGTAAGCATGTAATCAAGTCAACTTCCCTACATGCCTACCGGGCCGTCCGGCCCTCCCAGGCCGTCACTCGCCATCCGCGGTGACCCCGTGATTGGGAGCAGCCGGCAGACGCGGGATCGGATGACCCACGAGCTACTGCGCGTCGGCGCCGCTATCTTCCGGGGGACCTGCGCGGTGGCGGCGGCGCTGTTCGAACCCACGGCTCGGCAACTGTGGTGACGGACGTTCGAGTCCCCACAGCACGTGCTGACTTGTAGGCATGTTTACAAGTCAGCATGTCGCGGTCGACGGTGGGGGAGGGTCGGCGTTGCCGCCCCATGAGGGGTAACCCCTCACGCTCCCCGGTATCCCGTTCCGGGGCGCGAGCTGCACTCGCGCAGCAGCGACGGAGCGCCGCCCAGAGGTTCGGCCGGCGGTGCCGGCCGCTGATGTTCGCCCGTTGGGCTCACGCTTCTTTGCCGTGAAGCCTTCGGCGGCTCCCTCCGCTTCGCTGCGCTCGTAGCTACCTACGGGCTCCGTTCAAGTGGCTGCGCCACCGACTCCTCCGAGACTTTCGGCACGCGGTCGCGGCGCTCCCTTATTTCGCGCCGAAACTCTCTCCCCCCTCGCCCTGCGGATTGCACTGCGCCCTCCGGTTGCTAAGGCGGAAAACCGCCTTCCTTACCGTTATTTCCGTGGATCCGGGGCAGTTGTAGGCTCCGGAACGCGCCAGGGATCCCGGGTATGGCTGACCGCCTTCAGCCGACTGATGGCACGCCGTGATTAGCCGCCCGGGACCCCGCAACGGCAGGACCGCTCATTGAGAAACGCGACCAGATCGCCCCGTAAGGACATGCCGGCAAGGTCGTTCATCGCGCACCGCACCCCTCAACGGAAGGACCCTGCATGCCACAACTCTGGGCCGGTATCGACGCCGGCAAGACCGAACACCACTGCGTCGTCATCGACGGCAACGGAACCAAGCTGCTCTCGCAGCGCTTCAAGAACCGAGAGTCAGCGATCCTGACCCTGATGGGCGACGTCGCCTCCTTGCCGGGTGGCACCGACGTCGCGTGGGCGACGGACCTCAACCACGGCGGAACGGGGCTGCTGCAGACGCTGCTCAGCTCCCACGCGCAGCCGCTGTTCTACATCTCGGGCCGGGTCGTTCATCACGCCTCGGGCGCCTACCGAGGCGAGGCAAAGACGGACGCGAAGGACGCGGTCATCATCGCCGACCAGGCCCGGACCCGACGAGACGTGACGCTGATGCGGCAGGCCGACGACGTCACCGCGGAGCTGCGCCTGCTCTCAGCCCGGCGCGAGGACCTGGTGCACGACCGCACCCGCGCCGTAAATCGGCTACGCGCCATCCTGGTCCACTACTTCCCGTCACTCGAGGGAGCGTTCAACTACGCGACGACCAGGGGACCTCTGGTGCTGCTCACCCGGTACGCGACGCCGTCCGCGATCAGGCAGACGGGGGAGAGCCGTCTGGCGTCGTGGTTGAAGGGGCAGGGCTGTTGGAAGTCCGCGGCCGTCGCTAAGACGGCGGTGGAAGCCGCGCGCGAGCAGACCTCGGTCGTCGCGGGGGAGGATGCCGCGGCCCGGCTGGTGAGCCGGTCCGCCCGCGATCTGCTCCGCATCCGCGACGAACTCGCCGAGCTCGAGGCCGAGATCGACGCCGTTCTACAGGACAGCAGTTCTGCGGATCTGCTCGTGTCGCTCCCCGGATTTGGGCGCAGGCTCGCCGCGGACTTCCTCGCCGCAACCGGTACTGACCTCGCCGCATTCGAGACGCCCGACCGGCTGGCCAGCTTCGCGGGCCTCGCTCCCGTGCCGCGCGACTCCGGGAAGATCTCCGGCAACCACCACCGGCCACGGCGCTACGACCGGCGGCTGTTGAACGCCTGCTTCCAAGCGGCGTTCATCGCGTCGAGGAACTGCCCGGTCTCTCGCTCGTTCTACGAGCGAAAACGTGGCGAGGGCAAGTCGCACAAGCAGGCACTGATCGCACTCGCCCGACGCCGCATCAACGTCATCTGGGCAATTTTCCGCGACCAGACCAGCTATCACCCCACAGGCGCAGAGCCCGCCGCGTTCGCGTCAGGGACGATCGCAGATGGGTCGGCGGCTCGTGGTCTCGGTGCTGGCGGGAATCCGTGGGAGGGCATCGGCAACCGTCACTCGTGGTGAACCACCTCGCTGCGGGGTAATCCTGGTCAGGGATTCTGCGCGCGATCGACGCGCGCGACAATCGCGCGCAGTGCTTCGACTTCGATGCTGAGGGCGGCGGTGCCCTGAGGAGTGAGAGCGACCCAGTTCTTGGCTCGGCGGCCGTCGTAGCCCCGTCGTGTGGTGATGTGACCGGCCCTGAGTAGGACTTCGAGGTGTCGCCCAAGGTTGCCGTCGGTGAGGTCGAGGGTCGCGCGCAGGAACCGGAAGTCGGCTTCGCCAGCCTCGTGAAGGATGGTCAAAATCGCAAGACGTGTTCGTTGGTGGACGGCATCGTCCAAGGACGCGAACTCGTCGTCGGTCGACTCCTCAGCGCCTGGTGTCACGGGCACGTCCCGTCTCCTGCCGGAAAGCAGTAATACCCAGAACGACGACGGTGATGCCGGCGATCGCGAGAACGACGCCATCGATCGACAGAGGCGTGGAACCGTAGGAATCACCCGGGGTCAACCCGCTCTCGGCGGCGGCGCCCTGCAAGAAACTGTTGAAGAGGAAGGGGGAAACTACTGCCACCCCGAGGCCAGCAAGCCACTGGCTGCGATTCTCGAGTCGCCAACCGATCGCGAACAGGAGCACCCCGACAAGGAATGCCGGACCGACGAACTCAACGAGGAAGGCCGGACCGGCGAACATCGTGGGCAGAAACGTCAAGATCGAGATAGTGGCGATGACAGCCGCGACCGGCCCCATGCGCTCGCGCCCCATTCCCACACCTGCGTGAGCAGCAGTAGCCCTCAACACGAGCCAGAGAGCGATGCTCGTGAAGGCAGGTATCAGGAAGCCGACGGTGAAGAGCGTCGAACCGGCCAGGGGCAGCAGTCCGGCTGTTACCACTCCGACGCCGGAGACGATCAGCGGAAGTGATGACACGTGCCGCGCGTCTCGGACCCGTTCTTCTAAGGGCGTGCGAGTCAGCGACATGATGCTCCGATCACTCTGTGGTGTAGAGCAACTGTACTCTGCATTGCAGAGCGGTCGCTAGGACGTCCAGCGTCGGGACCGTTTCGAGCGGCCGCAATTCCGCGCATCAGATCGCGAACAAGCGGACGCCGACCTCAGGCCGGCGCGGTGTCGTGCGCTGCGCGAATTTTTGCCTGGAAGCCTTCGGCAGCGTACGGGCCTCCGGCGTCCACGCAAGCCGCTGCGCGGCCGGCTCCTCCGAGCTTCTCGGCACGCGGTCGCTGCGCTCCCTCCCATCGCGCCGACAACCTCTCCTCCTCCGCCCTCCGGGTTGCGCTCCCACCTCCGACCCTGCTCGGCACTACGTGCCTTCCAGGCAAAAAAACGCTGGGAGAGAAGGAAGAACGATCCGGCCAGACCACCCCCGCTGGCTTGACAAATCTGATTGAGAATCACGGCAAAAAAACGAGGGGGAGGGGCAGGGCAGGACTACCGCCCGGGACCCGACGACGAGAGGACTTCACCATGACCGACACCGCCACCACCGAACCGCAGACACCGACCCTCCCGGAGGCGGTGGCCGAGTTCGTGTCCGTGTTCTCCCACGGGGACACCGCCGACGATCTGGCCGTCCGGATGAGCTGCTGCGAGGTCGACGCGTTGGCCGGACTCCTGCGAGCATTCGGACGAGACGAGGCCGCCGACCTGTGGATCGCGGAGCACGCGACCGACGACGACGAGGGCGACGCGCACACCCCGGAAGGAGCGAAGCGATGACCGAGCAGCCGAAGGCCGACGCAGTGACGATCTATCTCGCGGCGGCGGACGCCTACGACGAGGCGGTGACCGCGTTCCTCACCGCGGGCGCTACCTACACCGCGGCCCTCGCGAATTTCCGCGTGGCGATGACCGTCTCGCCCACTCTCTCCTGCGAGAAGGTCAACGTGATCGCGCAGATGCTCGACAAGGCCGGTGACCGCGACGCGGCCGGGTGGTGGATCCACGCGCACTGCGCCGAGGAGAAGCGCGAGGAGTTCGAAGCGCACATGGAGTTCTATCTGGAGGATTCCTCATGGCTCTGACCGTCTACTCGAAGCCGTCGTGCGTGCAGTGCACCGCGACCTACCGAGCCCTCGACGCGAAGGGCATCGAGTACACGACTGTCGACGTCACGACGAACCCCGCAGCGCTCGCCTACGTCACGGAGGAGCTGGGCTACTCCGCCGCCCCGGTGGTCGTCGCGAGCGACGAGGATCACTGGTCGGGGTTCCGCCCTGACCTCATCGAGAAGCACGCAGCGTGACCGGCCCGAACGTCGAGAGCGACGAGTACCGGGCAGGGTATCTCGCCGGGCGCGCGGACCGGCAGGGCGAGGTCGACTGGGCGGAGAACGAGGCCGATCGGTACTACCGCCTCGCCTACGGCGACGAGCGGCGTCTCCCGGCCTACGCCGTGACGCGCGCCGAGCTCGAACAGCGCAGGGCGCTGTCCGAGCCGCCCGTCGAGGTCACCCGACGCGACGCTCTCGCGTCCTGGGGCATAGAGCCGCGCCCCACTGACAACCCCGCGGCTGACGCCACAGACGAGATCCCGCCGACGTCGACGGGACGACCCACGAACCGAACCAGCAGGAGAAGGCAAATGAGTACCAGGACCATCACCGGCAACCTCGCCGCCGACCCCGAGGCCGTGCAGGCGGGCCGCGTACAGATCGTGAAGCTGCGCGTCATCGAGAACACCGGCGAATACCGCGCGGGGGAGTGGACCCCGCACGACGCCCCGACCACGCACTACGTGGAAGCGAAGTTCGAACTCGGCGAGCACGTGCTCGCCTCCCTCCACAAGGGCGACGCCGTGATCGTCGTCGGCTACGAGCGCACCGTCGCCTGGGGCGAAGGCGAGAACCGCCGCACCGGCCGCGTCCTCGAAGCCGACGCCATCGGCCCC